>JANNWX010000001.1:0-8734 GCA_031409315.1 Sphingomonadales bacterium
GACGATGATCTTGTCACCATCCTTACCGAAATATACCCGATAGCCTGGCCCAAAATCGATCTTGGTTTCATACACACCAGCGCCAAGATTTTTGACGTTTGAGATATTCCCTTTCTCCAAGCGAAGCAGCGCAGTCTGCACTTTTGCTGCCGCAATGGCATCAAGATTATCCAACCAGCGACCAAAGGGGCTTCTCCCCGTCGAATCGAGAAATTCGATGATTTGATAGGCAGTTGGTAACATATGCGTATCCATATTTCAACAGCATAGAATGTCAATTGCCTTGCATTTGATTGCGGATCAAATTAGCCTTGGGACTTCCGATGATTGTACCTTACCTATATGCCCCTCGCTTGCTGTTTTCGCTTAAACGTGCAGTCGAAATTCTGGCGTGTAACGATGGCACCGACCTCAACCCGTTCATTTCTGCGTCGCTCAAGAGCGTGGGCCTACCCGGCGGCGAGCATTCACGAGACGATATACGGATCTAACTAGCCTGCCATGAAAAAAACCGTCCACCTTATCGCAGCCGCGCGCCCCAATTTCATGAAGGTTGCGCCGCTGTGGCATGCGCTGAGCGCGTCCACTAATTTCACGCCGTTGCTGATCCATACAGGCCAGCATTATGACCCCAATATGTCCGACGCGATTTTTACCGATTTAAGGCTGCCGCAGCCCGACCATCATCTGGGCGTCGGCTCTGGCAGTCACGCCGAACAGACCGGCAATGTGATGATCGCCTATGAAAAGATTGCGGTGGCCACGCGGCCCGACTGGTTGATTGTTGTCGGCGATGTCAATTCGACACTGGCGGGCGCATTGGTTGCGGCCAAGCTTCACATTCCCGTTGTCCACCTGGAGGCGGGCTTGCGCAGCGGCGACCGGCGGATGCCCGAGGAGATCAACCGTCTGGCAACTGACGCCGTCTGCGATGTCCTGTGGACGCCGTCGTCCGACGGCGACGAAAACCTGATCGGCGAAGGATGCGATCCAGCCCGCATCACCCGGGTCGGCAATATCATGCTTGATAGTTTTGAGCTGGTCCGCCCGGCAATCGAGGCCGCCGATGTGCCCGGTGAATTGGGCGTTGAAAAGGGCAATTACGCGGTCGTCACGCTGCACCGGCCCAGCAATGTCGATGATGATGCGCCCCTAACGGCGCTGGTTGCGGCGCTGGTCAACGTGCAAAAGCGGCTGCCTTTGGTTTTTCCTGCCCATCCCCGCACAATGAAACGCTTGACCGAAACCGGCGGCGGCGCGGTGTTGGAGGCGGCGGGAGTCAGGCTGATCGCACCGATGCCTTATATCCGCTTCATGTCTTTGGTGTCGGGGGCTGCGGCGGCGATTACCGATTCGGGCGGCATTCAGGAAGAAACGACCTATCTTGGCATTCCCTGTCTCACCTTACGCGAAAATACCGAACGACCGATCACGATCAGCCAAGGCACCAACCGGCTGGTTGCCACCGACACATTGCTTGGCGAACTGAATGCGGCGCTGGATCAACCTGCGTTAAATCGCCCCCGCCCAGAATTTTGGGATGGCCAGACGGCGGCGCGGTGCATCGCCGATCTTCGGGCGCGACGCTAAAGCAAAGTCCGTTCGACGGCCTTATTCCACCGGGCATAACCTGACGCCCGGTCGGCCTGACTTGCCGTCGGTTCAAACCGGGCAGCGGCATGCCAGCGCGATGCGAAATCGCCTTTGTCGGCGAAAACTCCCGTTGTCAGACCCGCCAGACAGGCCGCGCCAAGCGCGGTCGTTTCATGGCTTTCGGGCCGCTCGACGGGGGCCGCAAGCGTATCGGCAAGGAATTGTGCAAACCACCTGTTTTGCGACATGCCCCCGTCAATGCGGATCGCGGCTGGCGCTGGGGCACCGTCACGGGCCATCGCTTGCGTCAGGTCGCGAGTCTGGAACGCAATCGATTCAAGCGTCGCGCGGACAAGATCAGCGGCGGTCGTATCCAGTGTCATCCCGCAGATCAGGCCGCGTGCTTCGGGCGACCAATAGGGCGCACCAAGGCCGGTAAAGCCGGGCACGACAACGACGCCGTGATCGGGGTTGGCGGCGCGCGCCATCGTTTCGGATTGTTCAGATGCCTCAAGCAAGCCGATCTTGTCGCGTAGCCATTTGATCGCCGCCCCCGCAACGAAGATCGATCCTTCCAGCGCATATGCCGTTTCATCGCCGATCCGGTAGGCGGGGGTGGTCAGCAAACGGTTGGTTGATGTGACGGGCCGTCCCCCCATATTCATCAGCATGAAACATCCCGTGCCATAGGTCGATTTGACCATGCCGGGGCTAAAGCAAGCCTGCCCGATGAGCGCAGATTGCTGGTCCCCTGCCATGCCCGCAATGGGGATTGCCCGTCCGAACAGGCTTGGATCGGTGCTGCCAAATTCATGACTATTGGCATGAACCTGCGGCAGGATATTGGCCGGAATGTCGAGGAGTCTGAGAAGATCGTCGTCCCAGGCCATTGTGTTGATATTGTACAGCAAGGTGCGGCCGGCATTGGTGACGTCGCTGGCATGAACTTTCCCGCCGGTCAGCCGCCACAATAGGAAACTGTCAATCGTGCCAGCCGCCAATTCCCCGCGCGCCGCGCGCGACCGAGCGTCAGGCACGGTGTCGAGAAGATATTTAAGTTTCGTGCCGCTGAAATAAGGATCAAGCAACAGGCCGGTCTTGGCCTGAACCATTGGTTCCAACCCGTCGGCTTTGAGTGTCGCACAATGATCCGCCGTCCGCCTGTCCTGCCAAACGATGGCATTGTGCAAGGGCGTTCCGGTCGCGCGGTCCCACAGGACTATCGTTTCGCGCTGGTTGGTAATGCCGATTGCCGTCACGCCATCCGACATCGCCTCGCGCGCTGTTGCCAATGTGGTTGACCAGATCATTTCTGGATCATGTTCGACCCAGCCATTCTGTGGATAAATCTGGGGAAATTCCTGTTGAGCAATCTGTAATACTTTGCCGCTGGTATCAAAGCGGATCGCACGGGACGAGGTTGTTCCCTGATCAATTGCGAGCAGCATATTGTCCCTCCCCAAGCTGTTGTTCAAGCGCGACGCGCGTATCGTCACCCGTAACTAGGCCGATCTTTGTGCGTCGCCACAATATATCGTCAACGGCTGTTGCCCATTCATTGGTGACCAGCCAGTCCACCTCGATCCGGGTCAGTCCGCCACCGAAATCCACACCCATGTCAGCCTCGTTGGTGATCCCGGCCAACATGGTTTTCAATGATGTGCCGTAGGCCCGGGCCATCCGTTCGGCGCGGGCATTGCCCAAAAACGGCCAGTCATGCTTGACCGATGCCAGAAAAGCATCGAAGCCGCCGGGCATGTCACCGCCGGGCAAAGGCCGTGTGCGCGTGGCGGGTTGAACCGGGAGATCAAGCGCCCGCCCGATCTTTTCGACAGCCTCTTCGGCAAGGCATCTGGCCGTCGTAATCTTGCCGCCAAAAATGGCGATCACTGGCGCGCCGTTTGTATCCAGTTCAAGAACATAATCGCGCGTTGTCGTCCGGGCATCATCGGCACCATCATCGAAAAGCGGTCGCACCCCAGACCAATCAAACAACACATCCTTGTCGCCCACCTGCTTGACAAAAGTCCGGTTGGCCGCCGCGATAAGATATTGGGTTTCCGCCGGGCTGATCTGTGCGTCACCGGGACGGTCGACCAATTCTTCCGTGGTTCCGATCATCGTTGTGTCATTGACCCAGTTGATGGCGAACACGATCCGTTTGTCAGGCTGCTGAAGCATATAGGCATGATCGCCCTCAAACAGCCGCGGCACGACAATATGGCTGCCCTTTACCAGCTTGATTGCGTTGCGCGCCGCCCGTCCGGTCTTGCCCTCGACATCGACCACCCACGGCCCTGCCGCATTGATGAGCGCCTTTGCCTTGACCGCCGAACCATCGGACAAAGTTGCGGTCCATATGTCTTTGCTGCGTTTGGCCGAAACCAAAGCTGTGCGTGTGCGGATATCCGCGCCCGACCGACCCGCATCGACCGCATTCAACACCGTCAGGCGCGAATCATCCGTCGCGCAATCGGAATAGACAAATCCGCTTGTTTGTTCTTTGAGCGGTTTTCTGAAGGTCGCATCTGTTTTCTTTAGCCGCCGTGATGGCGCCAAATTCTGGCGACCTGCCAACAGATCGTAAAGAAAAAGGCCAGCACGCACCATCCACCAAGGACGCACCGTGTTTTCGTGTGGCAGGACAAATTTCATCGGCCTGATGAGGTGCGGAGCCATCGACATGAGCAGGCGTCGTTCCAGCAACGATTCGCGCACCAGCTTGAACTCATAGGTTTCAAGGTAACGCAGCCCGCCGTGGATAAGCTTTGTGGAGGCCGACGATGTGTGGCTTGCCAGATCGTCCTTCTCAACCAGCAGCACCGACCAGCCGTTGAGCGCAGCCTCGCGCGCAATGGCGCAGCCGTTAATCCCGCCGCCAATGATAAGTAGATCGTATGTCATATTGGATATGCTTTAGCGGTTGGAGTCTGCGCGCCAAGCCCTTAACGCTCCCAAATGCCCAAACATATTGCCCCAGGCTTGCCCACCCGTGAACAGATTATGGAATTTATCTCCAAATCGCCCACGCCTGCAGGCAAGCGGGAAATTGCCCGTGCTTTTGCCATCCGCGGCAATGAAAAGATTGCGCTCAAGTCGCTGCTAAATGACATGGCAGACGAGGGCCTGATCGACTCCGCGCCGGGACGTGCCTTTCACAAAATGGGCGGCATCCCAAAAGTGATCGTGATGCGGGTTGTCGATACCGACGGCGACAGCGTGTTTGCCGTTCCTGAACATTGGGAGGCGGAGGGCAAGCCGCCGCCTCGTCTGCGCGTCATCGAACGTGGCAAGCACAGCGCCCTCGGCATTGGCGACCGGATATTGGCACGGACCGAAGAACGCGGCGCGGGCCACATCGCGCATGTGATGAAAAAACTGGCGCGCGGCGAAGAGATGATCCTCGGCGTGGTCGAACAGGAGGGCGATCGCTGGTTTCTGCGCTCCATCGACAAGAAAGAGCGCCGCGATACGCTGATATCCGATCTTGGCGGGGCATCGTCTGGCGATCTGGTTCTTGCCGAAAAAACTGGCCGTGCGCCGCGCATAACCGCGAAAGTTTCTGAAATTCTCGGCGACCCCTTTGCGCCGCGCGCCTTTAGCCTGATCGCCATCCATAAATTTGGTATTCCGCATGTTTTTTCGCAAGAGCTTCTTGGCGAGGCAGACCATATGGCCGCGCTGGCGCTTGGTGACCGCGAAGACCTGCGGGCGTTGCCGATCATCGCCATTGACCCGGTTGATGCCCGCGATTTTGATGATGCAGTCTGGGCTTCACCGCGCGACGGCGGCGGGTTTGATGCGATTATCGCCATCGCTGATGTCGCTTTCTATGTTCGGCCCGGATCGATGCTGGACCGTGAAGCGCGCAAACGCGGTAATAGCGTCTATTTCCCTGACCGCGTGGTGCCGATGCTGCCCGAAACATTGTCAGCCGACGTTTGCTCACTGCGCGCGGGGGAGAACCGGGCGGCGATGGCCTGTCATCTGGTCATTGATGCAGACGGCCAAGTCAAATCCTGGCGATTTTCGCGCGCCGTGATCCGGGTCGCGGCCAATATCCCCTATGAAGATGCGCAAGCGGCGATTAACGGAGAAAAGCCCCATGACCAGCTCGAAACGGCGCTTAAACCGCTTTGGGCCTGTTGGGCGCTGCTGGCCAAAGCGCGCGACCGCCGAAATCCGCTGGACCTTGACCTGCCCGAGCGTCGGGTGGTGCTGGATGATGAAGGCCGTATCCTTTCGGTCGCGCCGCGCGCGCGGCTAGACGCACACCGGTTGATCGAAGATTTCATGATCGCGGCCAATGTCGCGGCGGCCAAGGCTTTGGAGGAACGCAAGGCACCCGTGATGTACCGAGTCCATGAACCGCCAAACCGCGAAAAAATGGTCGCGCTCAAGGATTATCTGGAAACGTTCGACATCAAACTGGCGCTCGGTCAGGTCATCAGACCCGCGACATTCAATCATATCATCAGCCAACTTGGCGATGCCGATTACCGCCAGCAGGTGATGGAAATGATCCTGCGATCACAAACACAGGCTTATTACGCGCCGGCCAATGCCGGGCATTTCGGGTTGGCACTGGGCTCCTATGCCCATTTTACGTCACCAATCCGACGCTATGCCGATCTGCTGGTCCACCGTGCGTTGGTTGACGCTTATATGCTAGAGCCCGCTGCCAAGGCGACATCGCTCTCATCCGATGATGCCGTGCGCATGGCAGCGATTGGCGAATTGATTTCAAATTGTGAACGGCGCGCCATGCAGGCAGAACGCGAGACTATTGACCGTTATGTCGCGGCGTTCCTTTCAACCCGCGTCGGCGAGCTGCTCGACACGCGGATCACGGGCGTCACCAATTTTGGCTTCTTTGCCACGGTTGAAGGGCTAGGCGGCGACGGACTGGTCCCGGTGTCGACACTTGGCGCGGAACATTTTCGGTTCGATGAGGGGCAAAAAACCCTCACGGGTGAACAAAGCGGCGATACCTACCATATCGGTCAACGCTTGCCTTTGCGCTTGGCAGAGGCAAATCCCATGTCGGGCTCGCTTCGTTTTGAACTGCCTGAAGGCGCAAACCACTTGCCGCTCCACCGCGACCGCAAAGACCGCGCGCGCAAACCACTCATGGGCAAGCGCGGACGACCAGCCAATATCCGCCACAAGGGGCGACGTTAAACCGTGCGGCCTGATTTGCGGCAATTGGCACGTGGGCGGCTGGTTTATGACGAACCGATTGCCGCGCTTGATGACATTAGGTTTGAACGGATCCTCCGCGGGTTTGCCGACCATTATGATGTATCAAGCCATTCGGGATCACTCTTCAGCTTTGATCGGGGGGAAGGCTATCCCCGGTTTGAACGGTTTGATGCCTTTGCTTATGTTGACGCCGGAACGGTGGAACGCCTCCGCAATCTGGCGATGGCCGACGCGGTGGTTGATGGCAATCTGGTGATGATGCCGCCGCGGTTTTCCGCCGTGCGCTTTTCCTTCAACATTCGCGTCATCACGATATTCTGGGCCTTTGCCCTTTTTGCGGGCTGGGCCTTGCTGCGCGGCGACCTGTTGTTCTGGGGCATCGGATTTCTGGCACTTTACGGGCTACACATTGGTCTTGTAGCCGCAAGCCTACGCCGAAAGTTGAAACGCTGGCTGGCAAAAGAAAGCTGGAATTAGGGCGGAGTAACGATTCAAAATCAACGCAAAACCGCCAACAGCCTCAGGAAGCGTTCTCGCGGCCTCTCCGGCGCGCTTTCCTAATATCAAGCCCTAGCTAGCCAAAGTTCTTCTTTCGTTCTAAATTGATGCTCCTAGGGCATTCTAGAGCCAATCCAGCCACGGAGTCTGGCTTTGTCATTGCCGCGCGATCAGGTGACTATTTTTCGTGCGCCTTCGACAAAGGTTTTGCGGTCGGGCATCGCGTCACGCGGAACCGGCACATCACGACCGCGCTGCACAGCATCCCGATCGCCAACCAATTTCATCCAGCGCATAAGATTGTCCAATCCGGTGATGTCGACGCCCGACCATTCGTGGGTATGCACCCATGACCAATTGGCAATGTCGGCGATGGAATAATCCCCTGCCAGATATTCATTTTCGGCCAGATGTCGGTCCATCACTTCGAATAAGCGGCGGCCTTCATTCTGGTACCGGTCAATCGCTGCCTGAATTTTCTCTGGATAATAACGGAAAAAGACATTGGCCTGCCCCATCATTGGGCCGACACCGCTCATCTGGAACATCAACCATTGCATGACTGTACTGCGGCCCTTCACATCCGACGGCATCAACATCCCGGTCTTTTCGGCCAGGTAGACCATGATCGCGCCGGATTCGAAAACGGGGAATCCCCCTTCGGCGGAGCCGACAACGTCGGAGTCGGTAATTGCCGGAATCCGCCCATTGGGGTTGATCTTGGTGAACCAGTCCGATTTCTGGTCATTTTCGGAAAATTTGATGAGCTTCACCTCATAAGGCAACCCCATCTCTTCGAGCGTGATCGACGCTTTCCAGCCATTTGGGGTTGGGGCCGTATAGAGGGTGATACTCATTTGGATGAGGCCTTTGCTTTGGCTTCCAATGCCTTGTCTTCATTCGCCCGTTTGATGACGTAGTGGCGGGCGCTCTCAATCTGCGCGCGGTTGAAATAGCGGCTAAAGCCGATCATCCCGTTATCCTTCAACAGACCGTCATGGACGATTTCTTGCCACAGTTTTGGTTGATTGAGCGTCGCGCTATGCCGGATGTCCGGGTTAAGCCCGCCAGCAACTGCCGCGTCGCCGTGACAGCCAAAACAGGTGTTGGCATAAACTTTCGCGCCTTCTGCCAATTGCTGCGGCGTTCCGGTGAAGGGCGGCGGATCAAGAACAGCCTTGTTTTCAGGTGGAGGTGGCGGCAGCGAGGATTTGCCACCAATTTTGAAAACCAACAGCCTGCTGATGTTGCGAACCGAACCAGATTTAGTCGCGAGCACACCTGCCGCAACATCCCAAAGGCCACCCCAGCCGACGAGGATCGCCACATATTGCTGGCCATTGACACTGTAGGTAATCGGCGCTGCGATAACGCCGGTCTGGGTTGGGAAGCTCCAGAGCTTCTTGCCTACGTCGGCGCTATAGGCGTTGAAGCTTCCGCC
>JANNWX010000002.1:0-9411 GCA_031409315.1 Sphingomonadales bacterium
CGGAATCCGTGCCGCCGGGCGCGGACGAGATTGCTCGGCTGGAAAGTGCGCTTCATCGTTCATGTCCTCAAAACGTCTTGAATAGAAAAAAGCCGCCAAGCACTGGCGACCTTGTTGGACGATCCGTTAGGTAGAATCGCGCCATAAGTCAATCAGTCTTGACCGGGCTTGTCTTGGCGCGCGCTGAACGCCGTTTGGTGCTTGGCCGCCTCATCCCCCATTCGGCGAGGCCCGCAGGTTTTGGGAACCGGCGTTTGAATGCGACATAACGCCGTTTTGCCCAAGCCGAATTCTTGAGCGCCAGGCCCAATCCAATTGCAAAGACGATGATCCCGCCCGGCCCGGGCAACAGACCTGCAAGCGGCGAAACGATCATCAACGTCGATCCCAGCACGAACAGGCCAAGGCGCACCGAGCTGCTTGTGCGCATGGCGTGTAAAAGATGGCGGATGGACATTGCCCTCATTTGGGAGGCGTGTGTTATATCTGCAAGACGGCGAGGCGAATATATTTCAGTTGGTCAGGCGAAATCGGGCCAATTCATCGCGGGTCATATAATGCACGCCATTTGCAGGCGCAGCGGCGTTGGTGAAGGCGTAGAATGACTTTGCTGTCTGCGGGTCTAGCCCCATATCCTGATAATAAAGGACATAGCTGGCGTGGACGGGATCATTGACAGGATAATCGCGCGCTTCACGACCCTCTTCATCCTGCCAGCTGTGCACGCCAAATTCTGCGCCCTTGTCGCTCGTTCGGGTTAATCCGGCCATGAACAGTTCCACCGCACCCGACCGGATCGACCCACCGGCGGGAACATGCGTGCTGATCCCGGCGCGGCGGACCATCCGGGCAAGGTCAAGATTGGCATCGTCATCTTCTGATCCGGGGCAATCAATCATCTTGATCGTGCGAATGTGTGGAAATGCGGCAAGCATCCGACGAAATTGCGCTGGTGTGGCCGAATCGGTCACGCCCGACATTTCGACAATCGTGTTGCTTACAACTGAAAAAGGCCCGAATTGCCCTAGAATTTGAGCTGAGCGATCAGATTGAGCCGGGGTCTCATCCTCGAAACTGACATCATAGGTAATGGTGTCAGTATAGCCCGCATCTGCGGCAGATGCCGGAACAGTGAACGCAGCAATCGACAAGCCGAACAGGGCGGCTATAGTGCGGGCCATGGCGTTGCGTTGTGGTTTCATAGTATTTGTCACCGGTGATGAATTCACCCCATGTCATTCGCTGTTCAGGCTTGAAAATTTGCTTCCGCAATTGGTTAAGATCGCCCTAGCCAAGGTGCGGGCCTGATGGTCGCCACGGTATCGACGGTCGCTTACCTTGGGCTGGAGGCGCGCAGCGTAGAAGTGCAATGCCAAGTGGCGCCCGGCGTCCCGGCCTTTGTGATCGTTGGCCTGCCCGACAAAGCGGTTGCCGAAAGCCGCGAACGGGTGCGCGCGGCGCTGACCGCTATTGGCCTGTCGTTGCCGCCCAAGCGCATCACGGTCAATTTGTCGCCCGCCGATTTGCCCAAAGAAGGATCGCATTACGATTTACCGATTGCGATGGCCTTGCTTGGCGCGATGGGGATTGTCGATGCCGAAACGCTGGCTTCCTATCTGGTCGTTGGCGAACTTGGCCTTGACGGGCGGGTGGCGACATCGCCCGGCGTGCTGCTCGCGGCGCTCCATGCGTCAGAACATGGACTGGGGTTGGTCTGTCCTGCTGCCCAAGGGCCCGAAGCGGCATGGGCCGGATCCGTCGAAATCATCGCGGCACCGGGGCTTTTGGCATTGCTCAACCATTTCAAGGGGCAGTCTTTGATCCCGCCGCCGATACCGGGCGAAGTCGAAGAGCGCGATCACGGGCCGGACCTTGCACAGGTAAAAGGTCAGGAAACGGCAAAACGGGCCGTCGAAATTGCGGCGGCTGGCGGGCATAATCTGGTGATGATCGGGCCTCCCGGTTCTGGCAAGTCGCTGCTTGCATCCTGTGTGCCGGGGATATTGCCGGAATTGACTGCGGCAGAGGCACTTGAAGTGTCGATGGTCGCCAGCGTCGCTGGTGAACTGCTGTCGGGAAGGCTGTTGCGGGCTAGGCCGGTTACGTCGCCGCATCATTCGGCGTCTATGGCGGCGCTCGTTGGAGGTGGGCTGCGTGTTCGTCCCGGTGAAGTCAGTCTGGCGCATTTGGGTGTCTTATTCTTGGATGAGCTTCCCGAATTTCAGCGTGGCGTGCTCGATTCTCTGCGGCAGCCGCTTGAGACCGGGACAGTCAGCGTCGCGCGCGCCAATGCCCATGTGACGTTTCCGGCCCGCGTGCAGTTGATTGCCGCTATGAACCCGTGTCGGTGCGGGCATTTGGGCGATGCGTCGCTGGCGTGTAGCCGCGCCCCGCGCTGTGCCGCCGATTATCAAACGAAAGTGTCCGGTCCGTTGATGGACCGGATCGATTTGCATGTTGAAGTGGCCGCCGTATCCGCAGCTGACCTTGTCTTGCCGCCCCCTGCAGAAGGATCGGCAACGGTTCGGGCCCGTGTTGCACTTGCACGTGACATTCAAACCGCACGCTACGCCGATCACCGCACGCGCACCAATGCAGAAGTTGACGGCGATTTGCTGGCCGAGGTTGCCACCCCAGACGAGCCCGGACGCAAACTGCTGGCACAGGCGGCGGAAGCCATGCGGCTTTCGGCGCGTGGCTATACTCGTATCCTAAGGGTCGCGCGCACGATCGCCGATCTGGCGGGCAGCGCGGGTGTTACACGCGTCCACGTGGCCGAGGCCTTATCCTATCGGCGGCAGGCACCGCGGAATTAAAAGAGTAATCCGAGATATTTGGTGCCCCATAGAGCCACATTGACCATGGCCATATAATATGGCACTTATAATGCCAATAATACGACTCACAGGCATGGAGACAGTCTTGAAAGTTCTGCGTACCCCCGACTCGGCATTTGATGGCATCACAGATTTTCCGTTCCATCCGCACTATGCCGAGATTGCCGACGCGCGGGACGGCACGAAGCTGCGTGTCCATTTTGTCGATGAAGGCGCGCGCGATGCGCCGATCGTGCTGATGATGCACGGGGAACCATCATGGTCCTATCTCTATCGGCATATGATTGGCCCGGTTGTTGATGCCGGTTTCCGGGTGATTGCGCCTGACCTGATCGGCTTTGGCAAGTCAGACAAATTGTCGCAGAAAAGCGACTATAGCTATGCGCGCCACGTTGCGTGGATGCGCGGTTGGATCGAACAGCTTGATCTTAAACAGATTACGCTCGTTTGCCAGGATTGGGGGTCGCTTATCGGTCTAAGGCTTGCCGCTGAAATGCCCGATCGCTTTGCCGCCGTCTTGCTTTCAAATGGCGGACTGCCTGCGGGTGGGCCAGCACCCCGTGTCTTTGCAATTTGGCGTGCCTTTTCGAAGTGGAGCCCGGTGTTCCCGATTGGCAAGATCATCAACGCAGGCACGAAACGCACCCTATCTGACGCCGAAATTGCCGCATATGATGCGCCGTTTCCGACCAGCGCGTATAAGGCGGGCGCGCGAATCTTCCCCACTTTTGTGCCACTTGGTCATAATGTCGCGGTGCCGGACCAGTTGAAAGCATGGGACGTTTTTGACCGGTGGGATAAGCCATTCCTCTGCTGTTTTAGTGACGGTGATCCTGTCACGCGCGGCGGCGCAGAACAGTTCATAAATCGCGTTCCCGGCACAAAGGGTCAACCGCACAGGACGCTTAGAGGCGGGCATTTTATTCAGGAAGACGATCCTCAAGGATTTGTCGACTGCATTTTGAAGGTAGCCAGAAAATGAATTTCACCAACAAGGTCCACCCCAGTCCCGAACAAGCCACGGCGTTTTTCAGCGGCGAAGAAGACGGCCCGATGTGCATGGTCAACCTGTTGAAATTCAAGGATAAGGCGGAATATGCGGACGGTTCAGAGCCGGGGCTTTCGGGCCGTGACGCCTATCTGCGTTACGGCGCGGGCGTGCAACTATGTCTTGCGTCGGTCGGCGGCAAGGCGCGGTTTTCGGGAATGGTGACAGATCTGATGCTAGGTGAGGTGGACGAACTTTGGGATATGGTCGCTATTGCCGAATATCCGTCGCGTGCCGCAATGCTGCACATGGTTCAGTCCCCCGAATATCAGGCGATCACCAAGCACCGCGATGCCGGGCTGGCCGGGCAATTGAACATCCGCACGAAGGCGATTGGATGATGACGCTTACCTATGATCTCTATTGGTCCTTCCGTTCGCCTTACAGCTATTTCGTGATGAAACGGCTAGTCGAACTGGAACGCGATTATGACGTTTCGTGCACTGTTCGTGTTGTCTACCCCATCGCGGTGCGCCAGCCGGAATTTTTCGACAATAACGATCCGCTCTGGCTACAGTATTTCCTGCGTGATATTTTCCGTTGCGCGCAGTTTCTGGACCTGCCGTTTGCTTGGCCCAGCCCCGATCCCGTAGTGATGGATATGGCAACACGCACATATCCCAAAGAACAGCCCTATATCTATCGTCTGACCCAACTTGGGCAAGCCGCAACCGAGGCGGGCAGGGGCCTTGCCTTTCTCGACGCCGTAAGTTCAACAATATGGGGCGGCGAAGTGAAAGGGTGGAACGAGGGGGATCATCTTGCCAACGCCGCCGAAAGGGCGGGCCTCAACCTCGCTGAACTTGATGCCCAAATCGCTGCCGACCCGGATCACTACGACAGCGCGATCAAGGCGAGCCAGGACGCGCAGCGCGAAGGCGGCCATTACGGCGTGCCGTTGATGGTGTTCGATGGCGAACCGTTCTTCGGGCAGGACCGGTTTGACATGATGGTTTGGCGCATGGAGCAACAGGGGCTGGCAAAACGCTGAGCCGACGTTTGTAAGCGCGCGATATAATTATGTGTATTTTGTAAACTGGCACCGTAATTTGATACTGAAATGGATGCGAAGGCTAAGGCACTTTTCAAGTCAGAGTTGAAATGGCGGAATGTGCCTTATGGCCCACTTGTCTAGAAGCTGGCGGCGATAGCAGTGGTGGACTCTGAGCCTAATATCAGGAACAAGATGAGCTGGGGTAAATTTACAGCGGTGTTTTTGTTGCAATGACCAACCACTATCGGAGTATCATCTTTGCGTTTGGACTAGTCTTAGCCTGCGCCGATCATGCCTATGCGAAAAGCGACCCCAAGCAAGCCAACCCCCAACACTCTATAGCCGAGAGCCATGGCAACATCGCCACGACTTACGATCAAGACGCCGTGCGGGAGCAAGGCCCCGACAAGCAGGCAGAGCCATGCAAGCGTGGCGATGATCGTCGTTATTCCGATTTGTGCGCCCAATGGAAAGCCGCTGATGCAGCGTCTGAAAGCGCGTGGTGGGCATGGGCTGGTAGCTTCATCGGGCTTGCTAGCTTGGTAGGCGTGCTCGCCGCAATTAGACTTACCTACCAAGCCAATCAGATCGCGAGCAACACCGCGCAGCAGCAGCTTCGCGCCTATCTCTCCGTCCAAAGCGCTAAAATAATACTCGCCCCCAATCACGACAATTTTTGGGTGGCTCAGATGGTCCTGAAAAACAGTGGCGCAACCCCAGCTCATGACGTCCAATTTATTGTTGTTGTTGAACGTGGGCTAGCAGAGGAAGTAGATACCCTAAAACCCCAGCCCGACTGGCAAAAAGCGTCGAAGGCTGCGGTTGGGCCAAACAACGAAATTTGCTGCTCTGTCGACATCCAGGGAATTCAACCGGCCGAGGTAAAAGGGATAAAAGATGGAAGCTACTCGATAATGATTTTCGGGGAAGCACGATATGTGGACGCTTTTGGGAGATGTTGGGAAACCGCTACTAGGCATGAAGTTTATATTCGCGGGGAAAGGAACTCCGTTGAATTGGTTGCGTGCATTGAGGGCAACAGGATGATCGAAAGCGAGCGCCTTCGCCAAAGTCAGCCTAATACCAGCGTCGTTTCCAGCTTCCTGTAACCATAAATTATGCCGTTAATTAGTACGTAAATTCTTCCCTTCGCCTTACATCAATCTGCTTTGTGTGATCGCACTCTGGCCTGCGGGCAGGCTGAACATCATGCCGTCTTCGCCGATGATAATGGATCCGCCAAAGTGTGCCCCCGCGTCACCCAGAAATGCCGGATAAAAGAATTTGGACGGGATTGACGGCACGATATGGCTGAGAACCAATTGCTTCACACCCGCAGCCTTGGCGACCTCCGCTGCTTCTTCGGGGCTTGTGTGGTAATTGAGGATGTCACGGGTGATCTGCGCCATGTTCTTCATGCCTTTGGCGTCGAGCCCAGTCGTCATCATCTTGACTAGCTTTGGCTGAAGCGCCTCATGCACCAGCAGGTCTGCTCCCTTTGATGCGGCGATCAGCGCTGTGGACTTTACTGTATCGCCGCTGATGACGACCGAGCGGCCTTTATAGTCGAACCGGTAACCGACCGCTGGTTTGATCGGGCCGTGATCGACCCGGATCGCCGTGACTTTTAGGCCATCTGCATCCAAAATGACGACCGTGTCGCCTTTGCCTGCTTCGGGAAGGGCGAACGGCGCCGCCACTGCGCCAGCGCCAGTCGGCGGCGCGATGGCCGGGCCGTGGTGCGCGACGCGGTAGCCATTGTCGATTGTGTAAGCGCCGTTGAAACCGGTAACGACCTGATCAACCCCGGTCGCGCCGTAGATGGGCAGCGGCGCGTTCGCGGTGCTGCTTGTCCAGCGACCGAGCATCAACGGCCCCATGCCGTCGATATGGTCCGAATGGAAGTGGGTGAGGAATACGCCTTCGATTTTGCCCATGGGAATGCCCATCATGTTGATGTTGCGCCCACCGCCTTCCCCGATATCGACGACGAAGATATGCGTGCCTGCGATCACAACATTGCACGGGCCTGCACGAACGGGATTGGGCAGTGGTGATCCTGTGCCGCACAGTGCGATATGCAGGCCGTCGGCAAGCTTTGACGTTGCGTCGCGGCCAACGCGTTCGCCCACGGCGCGTCCGAAAAGTGCCGCGCCAATGCTGGCCTGCTGCGTCTTGACCACGAATCCTGCGACAAGTGCCAGTCCCGCAATGCCGATTAGAATTTTGTTCCGCGTGCGCATGATCGACCCTCCTGCTAACCGTTGGGGATATTGCCTCAATCTAATGGCATTATCAATGCCAAATAATATGATGCGGCGCGAAGTGATTCGACGTTTACGCCAACGTAAGGACTTTGGCCTAAATATGCCGATATGGGACATGCACAGCGCCGACCATTGATAGATATGAATGATGCCACGCTGCCAGCGTCGGGTGGGCTTGATTTGCGGATCAACCCCGGGCTGGATCCAGTGGCGCTCGCGGCAGAATATCAACGTGATGGGCGGGTTCGGATCGCGGATTTCTTTGTTGCCGGGGCGTCCGACCTGCATGACTATCTAGACGACACGGACGAGTGGATCCAGTTGATCAGCACCGATGACGGCGTGCTTGAATTTGACGTCGATGAGCTTGCGGAGATGGGCGCGCGACGTAGAGCACGGATCGAGCGCGACAAGCATCGTCGCGCGTGCACCGGATTTCAGTATAGCTATGCTGGCATTCGCGTACCCGAGGTGGATGATCCAGACGAGGAACCATCCCCCCTGCTTGATTTTGCGCGTTTCATGGCCAGCGCCCCTTTGCTCAATCTGATATCAAAGATTACCGGTGCAGACGATCTACATTTCACCGATGGGCAGGCAACTGCATACGGGGTCAGCGATTTTCTGACCGCACATGATGATGATGTCGCTGGCAAAAACCGGGTTGCGGCCTGCGTGTTCGGGATGACCCGGGTCTGGCGGCTGGAATGGGGCGGGATGCTGCTGTTCCACGGTGAACAAGGGCAATGCGCGCAAGGCCTTGTGCCACAATTCAACACACTCGACCTGTTCAAAGTGCCGCAAATTCATAGTGTTTCGCTGGTCTCTCCCGCTGCGTCGCACCGGCGGCTCGCCGTGACCGGGTGGTTGAATCAATGATTAGCGTCATTTTATACACTAAAATACAATAAAATTAACTATACATGGTAATATCTAGTCAAGTTAACTTTTAGCTTACGTTTGTTTCAAATTGAAACACCCTAAAATCAGCAATTGACGCAGAACCGATTCTCCCGAACATTAACGGACAGGTAACCAGTTGGGCTGGACCTGCAACAGGTAAGGAGATTTTTGATGCGCGATCTTGAAAAAAATGAAATCAGCTTTGTCTATGGTGCTGGCTGTTCGCCGAAGCCACCGAAGCAAAAAAAGAATAAAAAGAACCGGTGCAAAGGTTCGGGCAGCAAGGGCTCACGCTCAAAGGGTTCGCGCAGCAAAGGTTCACGCAGCAAAGGCAGTCGTTCACGCGGTTGCTAATCAACGTGAAGTGTTGGGTGCCTGCCGTTTCGACGCGGCACCCAACGCTCCGTTTTTTGGCCCATTAAATGGCCATATCCGCCAGCTTAGCGGTATATTAAGTCAAGCTTGCTATCGTCTCCGCCAATCGCAATCGGCGTTATTGAGGCAGATATGGCTGGCAAAATCAAACACCCAAAATCAGATGCTACGCTTTTCGTTCCTGCAACAGAGGCTATAATCAAGCTTGTCGGTCAGCCGGGCCTGTCCGATTATCTCCATTTTCACAAACACCGGGTCGTTAGCGGTGATGATTTGAACCCGCGTAAACTGGTCGACGAATGGCGCCGCGCCAACGACCATTATCACCAATTGGAAACCGCCGAAGCGGGCATGGCCGATGAAATTACCAGCACTGTGCTGCCCAAGAGCTTGCACGCGATGAAGCGCGCCCTCACCGCAGACCGCTTTTTCAAAGAGACGTTTGACACATTGCCTGTGACGATCAAGATGGTCGAACTGCGCAAACTGGTTATTTCGCAAAGCAGCGTCGGCACCGCTTTTTCAGCGTCGCTGCTGGATGCGCTTGGCAAGCGCCCGACGCCTGAGAAATTGTTCCGCTTCTGCTTGCCGCTTGATCGCCCTCTGGCCCCGATGCGAGTGCAGCGGATCAACGATGAAAAATATGTCTTCACGTCAGACTCAACCGATTTTCGCGCCCATAATGTCGATGTGATCCTGGCAGACCAGATACGCAAATTGAATAGTTTTGGGCCGGTTGGCGCGGCGCTGGTGCTACCGATTGGCTATGGGTCAAATTTTCTGTCGGCGGTGCAAAGCGAAGGCAGGATCGTGCTCCAAAATGGCTATCACCGGGCCTATGCGCTGATGTCGCACGGGA
This sequence comes from Sphingomonadales bacterium, assembly GCA_031409315.1. GTDB lineage: Bacteria > Pseudomonadota > Alphaproteobacteria > Sphingomonadales > Sphingomonadaceae > Aquisediminimonas. Next base: position 9,284 of record JANNWX010000002.1, read on the forward strand.
TTACCCACGCGCCGATGATCATCCAGCATGTGACCCGGACAGACGAATTACAATTGGCCGCAACGTCGGATGTGAGTGATGATCCGGTCTTTTATTTCCGGTCCGCCCGCCCGCCTTTGCTCAAGGAC
>JANNWX010000003.1:0-5891 GCA_031409315.1 Sphingomonadales bacterium
GGCAGAATGAACTGAAGAAAAATGGCGCGAGTGACGGGACTCGAACCCGCGACCCTCGGCGTGACAGGCCGATACTCTAACCAACTGAGCTACACCCGCGCATGGGCTTTGGTGGACGGGCTGTTAGGCGAGGCCTGTTGACCTGTCAAGGCAAGCAACAGTCACACCGTTTGCTCATCGAGCGTCCGGCAAGACTGACACCAGCGGCGTCATGCCTTATCATTTGGTAAAGAACGTGCCTGATCCGAGGTGACGTCAGAATCAACGAAAAACCGAGATTTCAGCCATGATCCGGGCGCTTGGAAAATCGCAATCCTTGCCATTTCTTGGGTAGAAATCATTAACTCAGCCATCACTTAACCAAATCTTTGCCAGTCCATGTGCATGAGCAAGACGTGAAAAACTGTGTCTTGGGAATGTTATGAACGACAACAATCATTGGGTGATCCGCAATGTCCGTCTTTCGCAGGTGGTACCACTTATCGTGGCCACTGCGTCAATAGGCTTTGCAAATCCTGCCATTGCGGCGGGCACTGCCGCTGGCACTACGATCAGCAACACCGCGACGGCGACATATAACGATCCTTCGGGCGCGCCGCAGACTGTGAATTCCAATCAGGTTGATCTTCGCGTTGATGAATTGCTCGACGTTACGGTTGTTTCTGCTGATTCTGGCGACATCGTGACAATCCCGGGTTCGACCGGTCAAATCCTGAGTTACACCGTCACCAATACTGGCAATGGATCAGAAGCGTTCCGCTTGACACCAAACGGGACGTTGGGCGGCGACCAGTTTGATCCGACGACGACATCGGTTGTGCTCGATTCAAATGGTAACAACACATATGACGCAGGGCTGGACACGGTTTATACGGCGGGATCGAACGATCCTACGCTCGCACCAGACGGCGCGATCAAAATATTCGTCCTTTCGACCATTCCGGCAGGCACGACCGACGGCGACCGCGGACAGGTTAACCTGTCGGCAGCGGCCGTCACCGGGACGGGCGCACCCGGAACGTCGTTTGCAGGGCTAGGTCAAGGCGGCGGTGCCGCCGTGGTGGGCACAACCGGTGCTGACGGTGTTGATGACGGCTTTTACGTCGTCCAAAGCGCCACTGTTACGTTCACAAAAAGCCAATCAGTCGTTGATCCGTTCGGCGGCGCGAAGGCACTTCCCGGATCCATCGTCACTTATACGTTGATCGCATCGATCAGCGGCAGCGGCACGCTGACCAACCTTGTTGTCGGCGATCCGGTTCCGGCCAACACCACCTATCAGGCCGGATCAATCACATTGCAGGGCGGTGGCCTGTCTGACGTTGCCGATAGCGATGTCGGCGAATTCACCGGCGCGGCGGTCCGGGTGGCGCTTGGCTCTGTCACCGGGGGCCAAACCCGCACCGTCACATTCCGTGTTCGCGTCAATTGAGGATGATTGAAATGCGCCTGATTTTAGCTTTTTTCGCTGTCTTGATGCCTGGTTTGGCGCATGCGGCCAATAATGTTGCCCTCAATAGCGAGGTTTTTGTCGAACGCCTGATCAAGGATGAGGCAGGTCGGCCCAAAACTGTGCTGGAAATGCCAAAGGTCGTCGTGCCGGGTGACCGGCTGGTGTTCGTGCTCAATTATCGCAACGTCGGCATTGCCCCGGCAAACGACTTTGTTGTCACCAATCCTTTGCCCGATGCCGTGCAGTTTCAAGGAACTGCCGATCCGATCGCGCAGGTTTCGGTAGATGGCGGCCAGAATTGGGGGGCGCTGACCGCGCTCAAAATTCGAGAAAATGACGGAAATTGGCGCTCTGCCAGCCCTGAGGACGTGACCCACGTCCGCTGGGCCGTGAAGCAGGCCATTCCAGTCGGCGCAAAAGGAAGTTTAAGTTTCCGCGGCATCGTCCGCTGAAAAAACCCTGGAACAGGCGCCTCCGGGGTGGGGAAGTGGCGTCTAATTGGAAATGAGACCTGAAATGAAGACCAATATCAAACTGCTCTTGGCGAGCAGCGGGATTGCCATTGCGGCGCTGGGGGCTTCCCCGGCGCTTGCTGCTGGCACAGCCGCTGGTTCGACCATCACCAACAACGTCACCATCAATTATACAGTGGGAAGCGTTGCTCAAACCGCGATCAACCGGTCAAACGACATCATCGTTGATCGCAAGGTCAATCTGACCGTTGTTGAGGTGGGAACATCGACAACTTCGGTCGTCCCAGGACAATCGGCTGCGGTCACGACCTTTACGGTCACCAACACGTCCAACTCGGTTCTCGATCTCGGGCTGGCGGCAGCACAAACATCGGGAGGAACCGCCGCGCACGGTGGAACCGACAATTTCGATGTCACGGGCGTTACAATGTATGTCGATACCGGCACGCAGAACGGCGTTTATGACGCCGGGACCGATCTTGCTGTCACCTATCTCGATGAAATCGCGGCCGACGCAGCACGGACCATATTCGTTGTGGCCAGCGTCCCGATTACGCGGGTGAATGGCGATGTTGCCAATGTCACGCTGACCGCGCAGGCACAAGAAGGCGGCACGGCGAGCAGCCAAGGCGCGAATGTGACCGAGACTTCGGGCGCAAATACCGCTGGTATGGACACCGTATTTGCTGATGCAGCCGGTGCTGCTTCGGGCGATGCAGCCCGTGACGGTAAACATAGCGACGACGACGATTATACTGTCGCCGCCCCAGTGCTGACCGTCACAAAGCAGAGCCGGATTGTTTCTGATCCCATCAACGGCACAACCAACCCGAAGATGATACCAGGCGCAACCGTAGAATATTGCATCGTTGTTGCCAATGCCGCTGCTGCGGCGACCGCAAACAGTGTCAATATCGGCGATACATTGCCTACGCAGACAACATATGATTCCGGATACGGAATCTTTGAAAATGGCACATATACGACAGGCACCTGCAATCTTGACGGCACTGCCGGCGGATCGTTCGGGTCTGGCGCTGTCTCTGGAACGCTGGGTTCTGTTGCTGGCGGAACGACAAAGACGCTCTATTTCCGCGTCACGATCAACTAAGGCAATCAGGCTGGTTGGGGGCAGCGGTCTCAATGTCCCTAGCCAGCCCGCGAGTTTATGCGTAAACCCATTTACCATATTTTGTCCGGGCTGACCGCCTTTGTTGTTGCGCTGATCAGTGTTGCAATTGGCCCCGTGCATGCACAAACCATCAAAAATACGGCTATAATTGAATGGGACGCAGGCCAAAGCCGCGTTTCCCGTCCGTCAAACCCCGTCGAACTGGCGGTTGAACGGCCAGACCCTGTCCAGGCGGTCCTTTCGACATATCAATTGAACGCCGCGCCGGGCGCAGAAACGCTGACAGTTCCCTCGCCATTCTGTGTCGGGAATGGCGGGACGCAACCTGTGATGCTGCAAGGCGTTTTTGCAGGAACCAACCTTTCGCCCGCAGGCGTTGAAAAAACCAGCCGCATTCGCGCCGGTGAACCACTCATCATCTCCGTTGCATCGCCCGATGACAACCGCAGTAGTGACATTATAGAAACCAAAATGGTTAATCTTAGTACGCCATCTGGTGACCAAGAGACGATACGCCTAACCGAAAGTGGAGCAAATACCGGCATTTTCATAGGGATGATCAATACAGCAGCAATCCCGCCCGATCCCGTGTCTGGCGATTGTCGCTTATCGGTTCATCCAGGTGAATTTCTGAACCTTTCTGGTTCTGACGCGCAATCCGGGCAATCCTTTGCTGCGGTGCCGATTGAAATCCTGATCGATCCGTTCGGCATTGTCTTTGACAGCGGCGACGGCGCACCGGTTTCGGGCACCCGCGTCACGTTGATCAGCACGGCAACCGGCCTTCCCGCGGAGGTTTTCGGCGACGACGGCGTTTCGCGCTTTCCGTCATCGGTGGTGACCGGATCGACCGTAACCGACAGCAGCGGCGCGACCTACGCCTTTCCGCCCGGTGACTATCGCTTCCCCTTCACACGCGCTGGCCAATATCGATTATTGATCGAACCGCCCGCGCCATATTCAGGGCCTTCAACGGCCAGCCCCGCCGATCTGTCGGGACTGCGAAGGCCAGACGGCCAACCCTTCACGATAACAGTGGGATCGTTTAGCGATCCTTTTGTGCTCAATAGCCCGGCGCCGGTGCGCATTGACATCCCGGTGGATCGTCCCGGCGCGCCCCTGGTGTTGCGCAAGACCGCCTCATACCCCGTGGCGGTGCCCGGTGATGCCGTTCAATACCGGATATTAGTCCAGAACAGCGATAATGCGCGATCCACGGGTGCGATCATAGTCACTGACCTATTGCCGGACGTCATGCGACTAAAATCCGAAACGGTTCGCTATAATGAAAATATAACAGCCTATACGGTTTCTAATGACAGTAAGACCCTCACCATCCCGCTTGCGGCGCTGCGCCCTGCGGGTTCTGGGGTGATTACTTATGTTCTTGAAGTGCGCCCCGATGCCCAGCCCGGCCAGTCGATGAACCGGGCCAGCGCGCAGGACAGTCGCGGTGTGCAAAGCGCGTTTGCAGACGCTGTGGTGCGCATTTCGCGCGACGGAATCGGTGACCGCCTGACCATCATCGGTCGGGTAACGAGCGGCGGCTGCACCGTGGACCCGGATATGGCGCGTGGCATCGCTGGTGTTCGTGTCATGCTCGAAGATGGCAGCTACGCCGTCTCTGACGTAGATGGCCGTTATCATTTTGAAGGCGTCCTCCCCGGCCTGCATGTCGTGCAGATTGATCCGTCAACATTGCCAGCCGATCAGGCCCCCGCCGACTGTGTGCGTAATGCCCGTAGCGGCGGAAGTGCAATTTCGCGTTTCATAGAGGGTCAAGGAGGCGCATTGCTGCGCGCCGATTTCCATAGCGTTTCTGGCCCTAACAAGGACCGAATCGTGACGGAGACCAACGTGCGTGCGGCACCACTGTCAAACGCCGCTGCCGCTGGAGCAGAGCGCGACTGGTTTTCCGGGCAGCAGCCGGGCATCGCATGGCTATTCCCAGAGGCGGACCACAATCCCCGCACCAAGGCCGTCCGTGTCGCTATCAAGCATTCGCCGGGGCAAAGTGTGCGACTTTATACAGACGGCAAGCCCGTCGACAGTTTGAGTTTTGACGGCACCCGCAAAAATGCAGACGAAACAATCGCCATTAGCTTGTGGCGCGCAGTTGAGATCAAGGGGCGTGACACGTCCTTTACCGCCGAAATCGTCTCCGATGCCGGGGTGATCGTTGAGAAACTGTCCCGCACGGTGCATTTTTCGGCTAGCCCACTGCGCGCGGAATTCGTCCGTGAAAAATCACTGCTGGTGGCTGACGGTGTGACCCGCCCGATTATCGCTGTCCGCTTGACCGACCGTGATGGTAGGCCGGTGCACCACGGTATGGTTGGTGATTTCATCGTCCCGGCACCTTATTCTGCAGCTGTAGAAGCCGATGCGCAGGCCGCACGCCAATTGTCGGGCCTCGAACGTGCAAAGCCTGTCTGGCACGTCGTCGGTGATGATGGAATTGCCTATATCGAACTTGAACCGACGACAGCATCGGGCACGCTGTCGATCACGCTTCCACTGCGTGACGGCGAGGTTGCACGCACACAGCGGCTGGACCTTTGGCTTGATCCGGGCAAACGGCCGTGGACAATCGTCGGCTTCGCGGCGGGCACGGCTGGCTTTAACAAGCTGGGCAGCAGGATCGAAACCTTGGGCGCAAGCGGCGAACATTGGTATAGCGATGCGCGCCTAGCGCTTTATGCCAAAGGCCGGATCAAGGGCAAATGGTTGATGACGCTGGCCTATGACAGCGCGAAAAAGGGTGACGATGCGCGTTTCGGCGGTGTTATCGACCCGACGTCCTATTACACAATCTATGCCGACCGCAGCGAGC
>JANNWX010000004.1:0-5349 GCA_031409315.1 Sphingomonadales bacterium
CATCACCCCATCTTTTGACACAGCCGAAAAGTCGCCTACCCGAAGGTTATTTCTTTCAGTAATTGAAATTGATGCTCCTTTGATCGAATCCTTTGCTCAAGAATCGATGATTCACGATCTCAAGTTTGCTATAGCCAATGATGGCAAGTCTGGCAGATTCGACCTGAAATCAGATGCAGGTCGGCCTCTCAAGTCATTCAGCTGGACACCAAAGCGCCCCGGCACCGAAATGGTCCAGGGTTTGTTGCCGATGATCATTGCGGCGCTGGCGATAGCCGGAATATTGATGGTCGTTTTGATGCGCAAACTGCTCTCCTCTTCGGCATCGCTGGCCAGGCGCGAAGAGGAGGCACAGCATCTTGCCAATCATGATGCGTTGACCGGATTGCCAAACCGCCGGAAGCTTGAACTTGAACTCTTCATGCGCGCTGGTCGTGCGAATGTTGCGCCAACCCGGCTTGCCGTTGCGGTTGTTGATCTTGACCGGTTCAAGGACATTAACGACACGCTTGGCCATCATGCCGGTGATGATCTTATCCGCGCCGTTGGCGAACGGCTGGCCCAAAGTCTGCGCGCCGATGATTTCATTGCCCGGCTTGGCGGCGATGAATTTGCGATTCTGCGCGAATGCAAAGAACTGGTCGATGCTGATCAGTTGTCCGCCACCATAGCGTCGGCATTTGCCACACCATTTGCAGTGACGGGGCATCAGATTGAGGCCAACGCATCGGTCGGCGTGGCCATCGCTGGCTTTGAACGGGCGATTGAAGATCTGGTCCGCGAAGCCGACATCGCACTTTATGAAGCCAAGGCAAGAGGCCGAGGCTGCACCGTACGCTTCGCACCCGCGATGGCAAAACGCATTGAAGAGCGGCGTTCCTTGGAAGTCGATCTGAAAATTGCCATCGCCAACAAAGCGTTGACCATGCATTATCAGCCGATTGTCGAGGCAGCGACCGGCATCGTCAGTTCGGTGGAGGCGTTGGTCCGCTGGCAGTGCCCCAAACACGGCAATGTTGGCCCGGACGTTTTTGTGCCGATTGCCGAAGAATCCGGCATGATGGCCGACCTTGGCCGGTTTGTGATCGAACAGGCGATTGAAGACAGCAAACGCTGGCCCCAATTGTCGACAGCGATCAACATTTCACCCGCACAATTGCGGTCGGCCTCGATCCTGCATGATTTGATAGAGCCAACCAAGCGGCACGGTGTTTCCCCGAAAAATATCACCATAGAAATCACAGAATCGGTATTGATGGCCAATGATCAGCGCACGTTGCGGACACTCAATATCCTCAAGGATAGCGGGTTTAGCATCGCGCTTGACGATTTCGGGTCGGGATATTCAAGCCTAGCCTATGTCCGCGATTTTCCGTTTGACCGGCTGAAGATTGATCGCAGTTTCGTGACCGGCCTGGAAGACACATCCCGGTCGATTGAAATTGTGAAGGCGGTTGTCAATTTCGGTAAAATCCTTGGCCGCGATGTCGTGGCAGAAGGCATTGAAACCGAACAGGAAATGCAAGCGATGCAAGCCGCTGGCGTCACCCATCTGCAAGGCTATCTGTTCTCACGGCCACTCTCTGCTGCCCATGTTGAAGCAATGGTCAACGTCTCAGGACGCCTGACTGCATCACGCACAACCGAACGCGAGACAGCAGAACCGGCGGCATCGGCAGCATCGGCGGCAGTTTCCCAAGCGAAAATCCGCCGGGTGGTTTGATCGGACGTTATTTCTTCAAGTCGCGGGCAATCATCGATTTGGTCGTCTTCCCATAGGGCGGCATGAACCCACCAAGTTTTGCGATGTTAATCTTGGGTTGCCGGTAAATGCTTTTTGCATGGCTGAATGTCTTGAAGCCATCCAACCCGTGATAGCTGCCCATGCCCGATGGTCCCACGCCGCCAAATGGCAGGCCTTCCATTGATACGTGGAATACGACGTCGTTGACGGTCACGCCGCCCGAAATAGTCCGATCGAGAACATGCCGCTCTTCGGCGTTGTCCTGACCAAAATAATATAGGCCCAGTGGCCGATCATGGGCATTCACATAGGCAATGGCCTCGTTCACCGTCTCATAGGTCTTGATCGGCAGCACTGGCCCGAAAATCTCTTCCTGCATGACTTTCATGTCGTCGGTGGGATTGCGGACGAGGTAGAGCGGCATCTTGTTGCCGTTAGACGATTTGAAATCTTCGCCCGCCGGGTTAACCTCGATCACATCACCGCCCTTTTCGCGCGCATCATCCAAATAACCCTGCAAGCGGTCTCGGTGACGCGCATTGATGACCGACGTATAGTCAGGATTGTCGAGCAAGGTCGGATACATCAGCTTGACTGCGTTCTGCATGCCTTCAACGACCGCCTGTTCGCTTTCCTTGGGGATCAGCAGATAATCGGGTGCCAAACAAATCTGGCCCGCGTTCAACATCTTGCCCAGTGCAATCCGCTGGGTCGCGGTTTCGATATTGGCAGATTTGCCAAGGATCGTCGGCGATTTTCCGCCAAGTTCAAGCGTCACCGGGGTCAGATTATCGGCGGCGGCGTGAAGGATATGCTTGCCGATGCTGGTTGCGCCAGTAAAAATCAGATGGTCAAAGGGCAATCCGGCAAAATCCTGGCCGACTTGCGGCCCTCCGCTAAAGAATGCCGCTTCCAGCGGGTCGAAATAACGCGGCGCGACCGATTCAAACAGGGCGGCAACACAGGGCGTGAATTCGGACGATTTGATCATCACCCGGTTGCCTGCCGCAAAGGCGCCGGCAATCGGCCCCATTGTGAGCTGCACTGGAAAATTCCACGGCGCGATGATGCCGACCACGCCCTTTGGTTGAAATTCAACGCTGCCACGCGCACCCAAAAGACCAAGCGGAAAATCCAGTTTGCGCCGCTCGGGGGCCATCCACGCATCGAGATGCTTGATCGCATGCTTCAATTCTCGGATCGATGTAGTGATGTCAGTCGCCCAGCTTTGCTCGGCACTCCGGTGACCAAAATCTTCTGAAAGTGCCTCCACAAACCGCTGCCCTTCATCGACCATCATGGCGATGGCGCGTTTCAACCGATCTTTGCGGGCCGAGGCGGAAACCGGCAATTCTGCATCAAAGGCCCCGCGCTGTGCTTTGAGAACAGCCAGCATGTCATCTTGCGAAATTGTCATCTTCACTCTCCCGATATACAGTAATGCCGCTTCTTATCGCGGTCGTTCAATTGGTTGCGCACCCCAGATATACTGCGTTTCGATATAGCCCATCCTGCCAAGAACGTCGAATTTGCACCAGTCAGGGCTGCACCCACTGATTTTGCCAATGACGCCGGGTTCTGCGTTCCAGAGTATCCGGGCGGCCTCTTCGGGCTTTTCGCGTAATTGACGCGTCTCGCCGATGATCAACGCGGTCCGATTGTCGCTGAGCAGATTGGCCTGCATCCACCCTTGGGTGCCGTCTGGATCCTCAATCTTGCGCCAATTGGGATAGGTTTCGACAATTTTCACAGGCAAGCCAGATCTTTGGTACAGCCAGCTTGCCGGAAATTGTTGCCCCGGCCCAGTCCTCATCCGGGCCTTCCCTGCCGAAATTGACGCCCAATATGGTGGTTTTTTTTGAGAATATGCCGGTGACTGGATGAGGGCCAAGATGATCAGGGCCTGAAAAGCCAAAATAGTTTTACGCATATATTTTCCTGCTAGCCCAATGTTTGAGAAACGGCAAACTGCCAAATTGCCGTGCCTCAATAATCACAGGCTTGCCCTTGACCACGCAGCGGACTAGCCCATCGTCATGACATCGCCCAACCGCCCCGAACGCCCAAAAATCATTGTCACCCGCGAATTGACCGACGGCGTCATGACGCGGATGGGCGAATTGTTCGACGCAATTCTGAACACGACCGATCAACCAATGAGCATGACTGCGCTGGCGGCGGCGGTTGGCGACACTGATGTGCTTGTGCCAACCATAACCGACGTGATCGACGCTGATGTGATCGCCGTAGCCGGGCCGCGACTGAAATTGATCGCCAATTTCGGTGTAGGCGTCGACCATATTGATCTTCATGCCGCCCGCGCGCGCGGAATTCTGGTCACCAATACGCCAGGCGTACTGACCGAAGATTCAGCCGACATGACGATGGCGCTGATCCTTTCGGTGCCAAGGCGCCTTGGCGAAGGCGAAAAATTGATCCGCGAAGGCAAATGGGCAGGCTGGAAACCAAGTGGAATGTTGGGCCACCGCGTCAATGGTAAGACATTGGCGATTGTCGGCATGGGCCGCATCGGCCGCGCGATTGCCAGGCGTGCGAAGGGCTTTGGCCTCAAGGTCACATACCACAACCGTCACCGCCTGCCGGTCGATAAGGAAGCCGAGCTTGGTGTGACTTACTACGAAGATATTGATGCGATGTTGGCCTTGGCAGACATCGTGTCAATCAACTGCCCACACACCGAAGAGACACACCATTTGATCAACGCCACGCGGATCGCCAAAATGCGGCCGGACGCCTATATTGTGAATACCGCGCGCGGCGAAATTATCGACGAAAACGCCCTGATCGAGGCGTTGGAAACAGGCAGGATCGCCGGGGCCGGTCTTGACGTCTATGTCAATGAACCACATGTCGATCCCCGGTTGCTGGCGCTGCCCAACACGGTTCTGCTGCCGCATATGGGATCTGCAACCTATGAAGGCCGCGCGGCGATGGGAGAAAAAGTTATCGCCAATATCCGGGCTTGGGCCGACGGACACCGACCGCCCGATCAGGTGCTGGAAGGCTGGAATTGAACCAGCAGTAGCGTTTCTGTGTAAATTCTGTTAGCGCCCTGCCAACAGCGCGAGGCACAGACGCCAGCGACACCCCCATTTTGGAACATTGATGCCTTTTTCCCAACTTATCGGCCCAATCGGCGAAGCCCTCGCCGGTCAGGGCTATGAAACGCCAACAGCTGTCCAAGCCGCCGTCCTTGAACCCGAGGCGGCGGGCCGCGATCTGGTCGTTTCCGCGCAGACAGGCTCTGGAAAAACAGTTGCATTTGGGTTGGCCATCGCCCCTGATCTATTGGACGAAGAAGGTCGCTTTGGCCCCCCGCGTGAACCGCTGGCGCTGGTTGTCGCGCCAACCCGTGAACTTGCTTTGCAGGTTAGCCGTGAACTCACTTGGCTGTTCGCCAAAGCGCACGGTCGCATTGCAACCTGCGTTGGCGGAATGGATGTGCGCGGCGAACAGCGTGTTTTGCAACAAGGCGCGCATATCGTCGTTGGAACCCCTGGCCGCTTGCGTGACCATCTAGAGCGTGGGACGTTGGCGATTGGCAAAGTGCGCGCCGTGATCCTCGATGAAGCCGACGAAATGCT
>JANNWX010000005.1:0-1656 GCA_031409315.1 Sphingomonadales bacterium
TCGATATAAAGGGGGCAGGATTCCAGCGCCTTTGCCGCCTCGACAAACCGCCTGAATTCGCCTTCGGTCATGTCGCCGCGCCGGATCTGTTCGGATGGCACTTCGGACGCTTCAGACAGGATGCGTGCCGCGAGTTGTTCGGCGCTCATCTCCAACGAGAAAAAGCCGACAACGCCGCCATCAACCGCGCCATCAGACCCGTCTTGCAGCCGACCCCGCTTGTAGGTCTTTGCGATATTGAAGGCGATGTTGGTTGCAAGGGACGTTTTGCCCATAGATGGACGGCCCGCGATGATCAAAAGGTCGGACGGGTGCAGGCCGCCCAGTTTTTTATCCAGATCCATCAACCCGGTGGAAATGCCAGCCAGGCCACCATCGCGCTGGTAAGCGGCGTTGGCCATATTAACAGCGTCTGTTACTGCTTTGAGAAAGCTTTGAAATCCGCGTTCTGAATGGCCCTGTTCACCCAGTTTATAAAGCCGCTGTTCAGCCTCGATAATTTGTTCGCGCGGTTCACTTTCGACAAGCACTTTGGCCGCTTTGGCGGCGATGTCGCGGCCAAGGTCGATCAGTTCACGCCGCACGGCCAGATCATAGATCATTTGCGCATAATCGCGCGCAGCAAAGGCAGAGATTGCGGCCCCGGCCAGACGGGCAAGGTAGGCAGGCCCACCCAGTTCGCGCAGGCCTGCGTCATCTTCGAGAAACGCTTTCAGCGTGACGGGTGAGGCAAGCGCGTTCTTCTGGATGCGGGCGGCGGCAATTTCAAAAATGCGCTGATGCACGGGATCAAAGAAATGCTCGGCCCGCACAAGTGCGGCAATGCGGTCATAGATGTCATTGTTGGTCAGGATAGCGCCCAGAAGCTGTTGTTCAGCCTCGATGTTATGCGGCAAAGCTTCGGTTTCTGAGGTCTGATTGGCAGGCGTCATTGGCCGAAATGCTGTAATCTCTGTCATCGTTGCCCCCGCAATATCCTGACCGTGATGCGCGATTTAGGGTGTGTCGCGCAAGGTCTGATAAGGTTGTGGATAGGTCTGTGTGAAGTTCAAGCATAGCAGAAATATGGTGTCGGTTCTACTGCCTATAGTGTTTTTCCTGCAGGCGGCTACAGATCATTGACAGCGGCCTGCATGTGGGCCGCCGTCGGCCAGAGCGCGCCCTACCCGAAAGAGACGCTTTGTGCGACTTTCCGCTTACGGCGATTTGCGCGCGTCCTGCCAAGCGCGAGGAGCGGTCAAAAATGCCTCAACCTCGGTCAGAGTGGCGGCATCGAATACATTCTGATCCCGGGCCTCGGCCAGAACATCCCACCAAGTGCATAAGTGGTGCAAGGCAATGCCGTGATCAGCCAAGCGCTGCGTGGTTTCGGGAAAAATGCCGTAGTAAAAGATCACCGCTGTATGGGCGCAACTGGCGCCGGTATCGCGGATGGCATCGACGAAGCTTAGCTTTGATCCACCATCGGTGGTCAAATCCTCGACCAACAACACGCGCTGGCCGGGGGTCATATCGCCCTCAATCCGGGCATTGCGGCCGTAGCCTTTTGGTTTTTTGCGCACATAGGTCATCGGCAGGGCAAGGCGTTCCGCCATCAGTGCTGCAAAGGGGATGCCAGCGGTTTCCCCGCCTGCGATATTGTCAAACGCCTCAAAA
>JANNWX010000006.1:0-1631 GCA_031409315.1 Sphingomonadales bacterium
GGTCGAGCTCGAGCATCTCGATTATCAGGCTGGGCGGCTTGTCCGGTCATGGACCCATCTTGAGCGACAGCGCGGTGGCTTCGGCTTTCTGGGCGGCCCTGGAGAAACCCAGATTGAGGCTGACCGGCGGATGATCCGCGACCGAATGGCCAAGTTGCGGCGCGAATTGGAACAAGTGACGCGAACTCGTGGGCTCCACCGTGATCGTCGGAAACGCGCGCCGTGGCCTGTCATTGCACTGGTCGGCTATACCAACGCCGGAAAATCGACGCTGTTCAACCGGATGACCGGCGCTGACGTCATGGCAGAGAACCTGTTGTTCGCGACGCTTGACCCGACAATGCGGCAGGTGTCGTTGCCTGCCGTCGATAAGGCAATCCTGTCGGACACTGTTGGTTTTGTCTCGGAATTGCCGACGCAACTGGTCGCTGCTTTTCGCGCGACATTGGAGGAGGTGATCGCCGCAGACCTCATCGTGCATGTCCGTGATATTGCCCATCCTGATACCAGGGCGCAGGCCGAAGATGTTGAAACCGTCTTGACGGAAATTGGCGCGCGCGGGGACGGTTGCGCCCCCTTGGTCGAGATATGGAACAAGATTGATTTGGTCGACGAAGAAGCCGGGGCGGCCATCCGCGCAGAAGCCGGGCGGCGCGACGATGTGGCGCTTGCCTCTGCATTGACGGGCGAGGGGATAGACGGGATAATCGCTCTTATCACCAGCCGCCTGACCAAAGCCCACCGTATTCGCCAGATCGAGATCCGATCCAGCGACGGCGCGGGCCTTGCGTGGCTCCATTCCCACGGAACTATGGTCGATCAGCGGACCGACGATGATATTACAATTCTGGATGTGCGGTTATCGGACGTTGATTTTGCGCGATTTCAGGCGCGTTCAGCCTGATCACGTTTTACCGACGTCCACAAGGCTTCCATCTGGTCAAGCGTGAGTGCAGAAAAGCCTTCACCGCCACGTTCTTCAATCGCGCGGAAACGCCGTTCAAATTTTTCGTTGGCACGGCGTAATGACACCTCCGCATCGACGCCAAGATGTCGCGCCCAATTTGTGACCGCGAAAAGCAGGTCGCCTACCTCATCTTCAAGCGCATCGGGTCTAGAAACCGCTTCAATTTCAGATATTTCTTCATCGATCTTAGCTCTTGGCCCGCTTTGATCTGGCCAGTCAAACCCGGTTCTTGCTGCGCGTTTTTGCAGTTTTTCCGCACGCATCAATGCGGGCAAGCCACGCGCGACACCGGCAAGTGCACTTTTATCAGGGTTTTTGTCCCGCTCTGCCGCTTTCAAATCCTCCCAATCTGGCTTTTCGCCATCGTCAAACACATGTGGATGACGGCGAACCATTTTGTCGCATATGCCCGTTATCACGTCAGTGAATGAGAAATGACCGGCTTCGTCTGCCATTTGTGCATGAAAGGCGACCTGAAAAAGGAGGTCGCCTAATTCATCCTTCAAAGCAGCCATATCGCCCCGTGTGCAGGCGTCTGCCACTTCATAGGCTTCTTCGATTGTGTAGGGCGCGATTGTTTCAAAGCTTTGTTCAACATCCCATGGGCAACCATGATCAGGGCTTCGCAACCGCGCCATTACGTCAAGAAGTGGCTGAATTGCGC
>JANNWX010000007.1:0-14867 GCA_031409315.1 Sphingomonadales bacterium
GGACAAGAAAACTTGAAGTTCGCACGCTTCAGTCTTATCATTTAGACAGCGCGCACTGACCCCCACAGATATGTGAGAGTGCTGGCGGCCTCAAAATGGGGTCGCTTGGGCCATAAGATTTGACGCCGAACGTTTTGAGATAAGGAATTGGGCTATGGCCTCTGTCGAGAAAATGCCGATGCTGGTTGAAGGCCAGAAGATGCTGCAAACCGAACTCACGCGGTTGCGCGCAGAACGGCCATTGATCATTGATGCGATCGAAGAAGCGCGGGCCCACGGTGATCTATCGGAAAATGCCGAATATCATGCGGCAAAGGAACGGCAGGGGCAGGTAGAAGCGATGATCGCGGATACCGAAGACCGGCTTTCACGTGCAATGGTGATCGACCCGACGACACTTTCTGGAAACAAGGTCGTGTTCGGAGCAACCGTGACTTTGCTTGATGAAAAGGAAAAGCCGGTTCGGTATCAGCTTGTCGGTCAGACCGAAGCCGATGCGAAAGTGGGCCGGATATCCTATAATTCGCCGCTTGGCCGTGCGTTGATCGGGCGACAGGTTGACGAAGAAGTCGAAGTGACCGTGCCGTCGGGCGATAAATTCTATCTGGTGTCAAAAATCGAGTTCATCTGAGGTGAAAGCATCTGCCAGTGATTTCCTGACCCGCGCGATTGTCGCGGTGACGGTGATCTGTTGGGGTGTGGCCAGCATATTTGGCTGGTCGGACTTGGCCTATGTTGAAGGCGGGTTCATCGCGGCGCGGTTTGACGCTGACTTTCCAGCAATTGGCGTGGTTCCAGTATTTTTGACGCCGCTGAGCGCGACCTTGCTGCACGCGGGGGCGATGCACATCCTTTTCAACATGGTGACGCTCTATTATTGCGGACGGCAGGTGGAATCGGTGCTTGGCCCGCGCGCGCTCGCCATCCTCTATCTTGCCGGTGCATACGGCGCGGCACTGGCACATTATCTATCTAACCCAGAGCAATTGGCCCCAATGGTCGGAGCAAGCGGAGCGATTTCTGCGGTGATTGGCACCTATGCCATGTTGTTCAGCACCAGTGATACCAAAGCTGTCGGGCCAATTCCGGCCTATTGGGTGCGCGCGCTATGGCTGGCTGTTGCTTGGGTTGGTGTGCAGTGGATGATCGGTTTTGCTGGTCTCGGCGGGGGCATGGGCATCGCGATCTGGGCGCATGTCGGCGGTTTTCTGGTGGGCATTCTACTGGCAAAACCTTTGGTTAAATGGCGGTATAAGAAGGGTTAGTTAGTCCCCGTTCAACCATCTCGGGCTGGACCAGCCGGTGCATATGGACGACGACATATTTCATTTCGGCATCGTCGACCGTTTTCTGCGCGGCGGCGCGCCAGGCTTTTTCCGCAGACTTATAATCCGGAAAAAATCCCACGACATGCATTGATTTGAGGTCGGCGAAATCGAGGGTTCGGGGGTCTTTTACCCGGCCGCCGAACACCAGATGCAATTTGGAATCCATAGGATCACTTCTTCTTGAGCGAATCCGCTGCGGCGGATGATGCGGAGGTTGCGGCTTTGCCGATCTTGCTGGCGAGATCGCGGAACTGGGATTTGGCGGCATCGGCGCTGACGCCCATTGCATCCAATTGATCCTTACCGGCGTTTTTGGCGGCCTTGGCGGCGGTCGAGGCTGACTTGCGGACTTTCGCGCCGACCTTTCCTAGAACATTGTCCTCGCGTTTGGTGTGGGGCAGGATTGCCGCTGCAATCGCACCGATGGCAAGGCCTCCGATGACAGCAATCAGGGGGCTGTGCTCGATATTCTCGATGGTTTTGTTCGCCGCATTGGTGGCCGATGACCGCGTCGTTGCCGCGACGTCGGCTGCCTTCGCTTTGCTACGGGCCAAAGCTGCTTCAGCTTTTTCGCGGCCCTGTTCAATGGCATCGCCAAGCTTTTCCTGAGCGTCTTTGATCTGGGCATTGGCCTTATCGCGTAGGTTTTTAGCCATCGTCATTCTCCTTCTTGCGGCGCCTGATCGCGCCGATAATGGGTTTGTGCAAAAGTGCCAAGGCAGTGCCCGCCAAAATGCCAGCAACAATGAGCGGGCGGGAACGGGTGGCCTTCACTGCGCCGAGCGCAATGCCAACGGCTTTCTGTTTCGCGCTGTCGATGGCGGCAAGCTTCAGGACAGCTGGGCTGAACCGATTTTTCACAGTGGAAGCTGTGCTTTCCAGTCGTGACCGCGCGGCGCGGGCTTTGGCTCTGGCGCTATCGACGGTTTCGCTCATCTTTCCTCGCGCGGTTTGAAGATTTTTCGGAACTTGATTGCCCCTAATTTGAACAGCGCAGCTGAAAGAAGTAAACCACCACTGGCCACGCCAAGGGCAGACCAGCCTGCACCGATGAGCGGCGTCAGCCAGAGCATGATGCCAACAAACGCCGCAACTATAACAGCGAGCGCGATGGCGACACCCACACCGATCATTGCCAGTCCGGGAACAATATAGGAGGCGCGCTCGCCCGCTTCCTGTTTGAGCAGGTCGATCTCAGCCTTGGCAAAAGCCGACGTGTCATCGGCCAGCTGGCCGAGCAACGCCCGCAGGCCAGGCTGTTCGTCCTTTTGGGGATCAGCCGCAGGGTCGGTCACGGGCAAAAGCGTTCAAGCTTTGTCGTTCGAACCGGCCTTGAACAGGCGGGTCAGGAAGAAACCGAAGGCCGCCGCCGCACCAATCGCAACCGCCGGTTTTTCACGAACAAAGGTGCGCGCATCGGCGACAAGATCGTCAACGTCTTTGGATTTGAGGGAATCTGCAACGTCGGAAACCGCGCTTGCCGCCTTGCGAGCATAATCGCCATATTGGGCGCCGACCTTTTTATCGAGCGTTGTTGCGACGTCTTCTACCATGCTGGAGAGTTCATCGAGCGCGCCGGTCGCACGTTCTTTGCCCTGTGTAGCGGCATCGCGCACTTTGGCGCTGGCTTTGGCCGACAATGATTCGTCAACCGGCTTTGGCTTGGTGGCCTTTGGTGCAGCCTTGGCAGCAGGTTTTTTGGCCGGTGTTTTTTTTGCGACCGGAGCTGTTTTCGCTGCGGCCTTGGTTTTTGGTGTCGCCATCAGATATGGTCCTTCTTAACAGGGGCGATGAACCGCCAATTGCTTCATAACCGCTTCGCCGATAGAGCATTTGCAAACATCGCGCGCTCACCGCATCGCAGCCAGGAGTTTACATATAATGACGGCCATTCTGGATATCCATGCCCGCCAGATCATTGATAGTCGTGGCAATCCGACAGTTGAAGTCGATGTTACGCTCGAAGATGGCAGTTTTGGGCGCGCCGCCGTGCCTTCTGGGGCCTCGACAGGAGCCTATGAAGCGGTTGAAAAACGTGATGGGGATGCAAAAAAATGGCACGGCAAGGGGGTTCAGACCGCCGTTGACGGGGTGAATGGCGAAATTGCCGACGCTCTTCTTGGCTATGATGCCGAAGATCAGGGCGAGATTGACGCTGCGATGATTGCGCTCGACGGCACTGAAAATAAGGCTCGGCTCGGCGCGAACGCTATCCTTGGCGTCAGCCTTGCTGTTGCCAAGGCGGCCGCGGACGCACGCGGATTACCGCTCTACCGTTATGTTGGCGGCGTTTCATCCCACGTTCTGCCGGTGCCGATGATGAATATCATCAACGGCGGGATGCACGCTGATAACCCAATTGATTTTCAGGAATTCATGGTGGTGCCGGTGGGTGCTGATACATTGTTCGAAGCCGTGCGGATGGGATCGGAAATTTTCCATACGCTCAAGAAAAAGCTGCACGACAAGGGGTTGGCAACAGCTGTGGGCGATGAAGGCGGCTTTGCGCCCAATCTGGCTTCACCTTCCGATGCGCTGGATTTTATCATGGCGAGCATTGAAGCCGCAGGATATCGTCCCGGTGACGATGTGATGCTGGCGCTTGACTGTGCCGCGACCGAGTATTTCAGGGACGGGGCCTATCATCTGGACGGTGAAGGCCGGATATTATCCTCAGCTGAAAAAGTGGATTATTTGGCTGACCTTGCGGCGCGCTACCCGATTGCCTCGATCGAAGACGGGATGGGCGAAGATGACCGGTTGGGATGGAAATTGCTGACCGAAAAAATTGGTCACAAGGTCCAGCTGGTTGGCGACGATCTGTTTGTCACCAATCCAGCGCGGTTGGCCGACGGGATTAAGGAAGGGCTGGCCAATTCGATCCTGATCAAGGTCAACCAGATCGGCACGCTCACCGAAACACTGGCCGCTGTCGATATGGCGCACCGCGCAGGATATACATCTGTCATGTCGCACCGGTCGGGGGAAACCGAGGATGCGACGATTGCCGACCTCGCGGTTGCGACCAATTGCGGGCAGATCAAGACCGGATCGCTCGCGCGTTCGGATCGGTTGGCGAAGTATAATCAGTTGATCCGGATTGAGGAGGAATTGGGTGATGTCGCGCGCTATGCGGGGCGAAGCATTTTTAGATAGGAAGCGGCCTGCAGCTGATATAATTTCGTCAGCCTCAGCGGGACTGGATCGGGTCGTCTTGCTTGTAGGAGAGGATTGGTATGAAAATTTGGCTCGGATTGGCAGCATTTGCGTTCACCGCAGCAGCAGCAACGGCACAGCGTGCCCCCAGCGTGGCTGATGCTGCCGCGACTGACCCGGCCAAGCTGGGCTGGATGCAGGGCACCCCACCGCCCGCTGACAAGCTGATCGGTATTGAAAATGGTGGCTACCGCAGCTTTCCGATGACGCGGTGGAGTTTTTCCAACTGGCGGCAATATGTGCAGTCGGTGTCGCTGCGCCGCGGTGCCACGCCGACACATGCCTTCCGCCGGGCGGAGCGCGCCGAGATTGATGCGGTGACGTTCACGCCGCTTGGCAGTGACAAGGCGATGAGCTGGAAAGAGTCTCTCGCCGCAAATTATACGGACGGCATCGTTGTGCTGCACAAGGGACGGATCGTTTACGAACGTTATTTTGGTGTCACTACGTCAGAGTCAGAGCATATCGCCTTTTCCGTCACCAAATCCTTTGTCGGCACTCTTGCCGCCAGCCTTGCCGCCGAGGGCAGGCTCGATCCGGATAAGCGCGTTACCGACTACGTCCCCGAACTCGCATCAAGCGGCTTTGGCAATGCCACCGTCCGCCAGGTGATGGATATGACGACCGGCATTGCCTTTGACGAAACCTATACCAATCCCAATTCTGATATCGCCCGTTATGCTGTTGCCGGACGTGCAGCCCCTCGTCCTGCAAATTATGATGGGCCGGACGGTTTTCTTGCCTTTCTGCAAACGATCGGCCCCAAAGGCGAGCACGGCGAGCGTTTCACATATCGCACCGCAAATAGCGATACGCTCGGCTGGATCGTCGCGCGGGCGGGCGGAGCGCCGCTGCGTGATCAACTGGAAGCGCGCTTCTGGTCAAAACTGGGGATGGAGCAGGATGCCGCCGTCCAGATTGACAGTCAGGGCACCGTTTTTGGCGGTGGCGGTTTGATGCCAAGCCTACGTGATATGGCGCGTTTTGGCGAGATGATGCGCTTGGGCGGAAAATGGGGCGGAAAACAGATTGTTCCGCCTGCCGCAGTTGCCGATATCATCAAAGGCGGCGGCAAAGCGGAATTTGCCAAAAATGGGGCTTATCCGACACTGTCTGGATGGTCCTATCGCAACCAATGGTGGGTCAGCCATAACGAGCACGGCGCTTATATGGCGCGCGGCATTCATGGTCAGGCGATCTATGTCGATCCGAAGGCCGAAATGGTGATCGCGCGCTTTGCTTCCCACCCGGTTGCGGGCAATGTCATGATCGATCCAAATTCGATTCCGGCATATCATGCCGTAGCCAAACACCTGCTGGGCGTGAAATAGTCGGGAACTGCCAATTAAGGCTTGACCCGCGGATTCGCTTGTGATTCAAGGCCCTGCATGGATAAGGCGATAAAATTATGGAGCATTCTGCGGTCGGCCACTACGCCTGCTCTCGCCTTTACCATCGTCGCCTTTTTCGGGGCCTATGCGTTGTTCGGGGCCAACGGGATATTGTCCGGTTTTGAATATCGGCACATGCTTGAACAGCGGCAGTCTGAACTGGCGCTCATCGAAAAGGAAAAGGGCGAATTGGCCAATCGGGTTGCCTTGCTGGATCCTGCCCATGCGAACCCAGATTTGGTTGATGAGCTGGTCCGACGTGATCTTGGCCTTGCCCACCCTGACGAAGTGATCATTCCGCTGAATTGACTGCGCGCGCGCGTCGTTTCCGTTACGACATTTTGACATTCTGGCCGTTGCGGTCAGGGGCGATTGCTGTCTATAGGTTCGTTACAAGTTCAATCGGAAAGGGTCGGCTTTGGCAAAGGCAGCAACGCAAGCAAAAGCGGGCAGCAAAACCCCGCATCTGGCTGAACCAAAGCGTTTCGGCGCTGACAAGGAAGCATTGTTGCGGTTCTACCGTGAAATGGTTCTTATCCGGCGTTTTGAAGAAAAGGCCGGGCAGCTTTACGGCCTTGGCCTGATCGGCGGGTTTTGCCACCTTTATATTGGGCAAGAGGCCGTTGCTGTCGGCCTGCAATCGGCGCTGACGCCGGGCAAGGACAGCGTGATCACCGGGTACCGCGATCACGGCCATATGCTGGCCTACGGGATCGACCCGCGCGTTATCATGGCAGAATTGACCGGACGGGCGGCAGGCATTTCGCGCGGCAAAGGCGGATCGATGCACATGTTTTCGACCCAACATAGATTCTATGGTGGCCACGGCATCGTCGGCGCGCAGGTTGCACTTGGCACGGGCCTAGCGTTTGGACACAAATATACCGAGGATGGCGGTGTTTGCCTTGCATATTTTGGTGACGGCGCGGCCAACCAGGGGCAGGTCTATGAAAGTTTCAACATGGCCGCCCTGTGGAAACTGCCGATCATTTTCGTGATCGAGAATAATGGCTATGCGATGGGAACCAAGGTTGACCGATCGAGCGCCGAAACCGATTTTCACTTGCGTGGCACATCGTTCCGTATTCCCGGCATGCAGGTGAACGGGATGGATGTTCTGGAAGTACGCGGTGCCGCAGAGACGGCTCTGGCCTATGTCAGGGGCGGCAATGGGCCGTTGCTGATGGAATTGAAAACCTATCGCTACCGCGGTCATTCCATGTCCGATCCGGCCAAATATCGCAGCCGGGAAGAGGTGCAGGATGTCCGGGAAAAATCAGACCCGATTGAGGGCGTGAAAAAAGATCTGACGGCGATTGGCGTGACGGAAGCTGATCTAAAAGAAATTGACAAGGATATCAGGTCAATTGTCAGCGAGGCAGCGGATTTCGCGGAATCATCGCCCGAACCGGACCTGTCCGAACTCTATACCGATGTGCTGGTGGAGCAATACTGATGGCCATCGAACTTAAAATGCCAGCCCTTTCACCAACGATGGAGGAAGGAACGCTTGCCAAATGGCTGGTGAAAGTGGGCGACACGATCAAATCCGGCGATATTCTTGCTGAAATTGAAACCGACAAGGCGACGATGGAATATGAGGCCATTGACGAGGGCGTGATCAGCAGCATCCTGATCGCTGAAGGCACCGAAGGCGTTAAAGTCGGCACGGTCATTGCCGTCATCACCGGCGCGGATGAAGCGCCAGTATCCGCCCCTGCGCCCAAGGCGGCTGTCCCAGCACCCGAGCCGATTGTCGTCGTCGCAAAACCGGCACCCAAACCAGTCCGTGATGAAACGCCGACCACCGGCGACATGATCAAAACCACAGTCCGTGAAGCGTTGCGCGATGCGATGGCCGAAGAAATGCGCACCGATGACCGCGTTTTCGTGATGGGTGAGGAAGTCGCCGAATATCAGGGCGCGTATAAGGTGACGCAGGGTTTGCTCGCCGAATTTGGGCCAAAGCGCGTGATCGACACGCCGATCACCGAATATGGCTTTGCTGGTATCGGGGCGGGCGCAGCAATGGGCGGATTGCGCCCGGTGATTGAATTCATGACGTTTAACTTTGCGATGCAAGCCATTGATCATATTATCAATTCGGCGGCAAAGACCAATTATATGTCGGGCGGGCAGATGCGCTGCCCGGTGGTTTTCCGTGGCCCCAATGGTGCCGCGTCGCGGGTTGGCGCGCAGCATAGCCAGAATTACGGCCCTTGGTATGCCAATGTTCCGGGCTTGATTGTTCTGGCTCCCTTTGATTCGGCTGATGCAAAGGGTTTGCTCAAAGCGGCGATCCGGTGTGAAGACCCGGTTGTATTCCTAGAAAACGAATTGATTTACGGACGCAGCTTTGATGTGCCGGCCGGTGACCATGTTGTTCCCATAGGCAAAGCACGGACGATGCGCACGGGAACCGACGTGACCATCGTCAGCTATTCGATTGGTGTTGGCCTGTCGCTTGAAGCGGCGGATATATTGGCCGGGGAGGGCATTAGTGCCGAAGTGATCAATCTCCGCTCACTACGCCCGCTTGATACCGGGGCCGTGCTGGAAAGCCTGTCGCGCACCAACCGTTTGGTCGTGGTTGAGGAGGGCTGGCCGGTCTGTTCGATTGCGAGCGAGATTATGGCCGTGTGTATGGAAAAGGGCTTTGACGACCTTGACGCGCCGGTCGCCCGAGTGACCAATATGGATGTGCCCTTGCCTTATGCCGCCAATCTGGAAAAGGCGGCCCTCGTCAACACTGCTTTGATCGTCGATGCGGTGAAGCGCACCTGTTACCGATCAGGTTGACGAAAAGCGGCTGCAATTTCGCGTTTGGCTCGACGTCATGCTGTTGAGATTGCTGATGACCTGCGTATCGCGTTCGCGGACCGTATAGGCTGCGGTGTAGCTTAGGTTCTGGGTACCCAATATCGTGCTGCTGACGACAGGCTGATAGGTATAGACCACTTCAACAAACATCACCGCGGTCCCGCTCATCGATGTGATTTTGCGGCCGGTGGGCCCCATACCGGCGGACAGCGACGAATTGGTGCTTCCAGCGCCTTGAACGCCGTAGGTGGACGTAACAGCCTTGTTGCCAAAGCAACGTTGCCAGCGGATCATCTGCCCGGCATTACTTCCTGTCAGGCCGTTTTCTTCCAGACTGGAAAGGATGACGCGACCATTGGCGCCAAAATTGATCCCTTCGCCAAGCAACCGTGCGCCGATCATCACTTCGTCAACATCGGCTTCATCAATTGACGTGCGCACCCGCCCGGCATTATCCGCGACAACGAGGGCAATCTGGCTGACCCGCAAATTGGCGAGCGTGTAATTGGCAACCTCGATACCGGTCATGCTGAGCCCCAGAAAGACCGGGAGCGACAGTGCGAATTCAACCATCGCAACACCCGACGTATCGCTGCGCAGTGCGCGTGCCCGTTCACGGATTTTTTCAAAGTTCAACTGCATCGTGTTGTTCCGACTGTCTGTGTACCGAAAGGCTGGTTTCTGAGCATCGTTTTGGCCGTGGTCGATTGGGTGGCGCTGCCCCCGGTCAGGCGGTAGAGCGGGAAGACGCGTGGAAAACTGACCGTGACTTCGTAATAAACGATATCGTCCGACGTCCCAAGGCCTGTCGCTCCGCCCGCAGAATCCCAGACGCCATTGTTGTTCGCATCTTCGTAGCAATCAGTGCTGTTATAACTGCCTAAAGGAGCGGTATCGCTGGTGATCGATTCTGGGTTTCCGACGTTGGAAAAATCGGTGTAGCTTTTCTTCGTGATCGTGACAGCCGTCGTCGAGGATCGCTGCGACGCGGGCAGGATCGCCTTCAACTGATTGTTGATATAGGTATCGACTTGGGTTGATGTCATCGTTCCCACGGTCGCCTGACGCGACGCCTTTTGCAGCACACCGTTGACGAGCGAGCGTAGATAGACCTGATAGCCCAGATCAAACGTTCCCATCAGCATCATTGCGAACACCGGCAGGATGAGCGCAAACTCTGCGATCGTCGCGCCGCTTTGTTCTTGGCGGAGTGCAGTAAGCGTGGTGCGAATGCGGATCATTGCGAGAGCCTCAAGCCGCCGATACTGGTGGCGATATCCTGAAATGTAGAGCGCAGTGATGCAGAGTCAGACGAGAAAGTGAAGTGATCGGCACTTGTCGCGCAGGCTTGCAACTCGGGATAATCGCTGGCGACACCTTCAGCGAATGCCACCACCCAGATTGTTATGCCCAGGTTTTTCGCCTGCTGGCAAGCGATCAATGTCCGCTGGTTGTGGATGTCATCCATTGTTGCACTGCTGGAACCGGTCGGCGCAAGGCGGCCATCGAGCGCATTATAGCCGCCGAACACATATTCGGTGTTATGGGCATTCATACTTCCATCAGTCATAAAGACCAGGTGGCGGCTGATCGTCAGGCCGTTGGGCGCTGTCGTATTTTGTGACGACATGATGCCGCTTCCGGCAAGCAGACGTGCCCCCCAGATGATACCGATATCGTGGATCGTGCCGCTCGCTTGCGTAATATTGTCAATGTAGCTGCGCAATGTTGGCTGTGCGGACTCATCGACGGAAGCGGTTGTGCTGTTGTTTTCGGAAACAGAATCGTAGGTTGCATATTCTGACAAAAACCGCGCTCTGGCTGGGCATGCCCCAGAAAGTTGGGTTCCCGATGTGGCTGGTGTGCTCGACCGGCTGTACATTACCTCTGGCCAATATGGACGCCATTTTGTCGCTGTCGAACTCGGAATAAGGGTAAGATCAAGATCATAGGCACCGGTTGGGACCGACGTTGTCGACGTCGCTGTCGTAATCGTGTTCACCGTGTCACGTTCTTCGATGCAACCCGCCCATGTGTTCGTCGATGTTGACGTTTCCGTCGGATCCTGTGTGGCGACCCCCGTGATATAACCTGACACGGTTTGCGCGACCTGCTGATACGACCAGTCGAGGAAAGTGTATCCGGTCGTCGCGACATAGACATAGGATGCTGTCCACGGCGTTGTTGTTGTGACTGTCGATGTGGACGTACTCACGGTTCTTGTCCGTCTGCATGATCTGGCCGACGTGCTTGTTGGCGGATTGGGCGTCGTGTTGCCGTTATGGCTCAGGAACGCATAGGAGGTCGTGGTCGTGGTTGTCGTGACTGCGGATGTTGTCGATCCGCCTGCCTGTGACCCTCCCGTTACGGGCGAACCCGTGGACGATGATGTATTAGGCGTGCCAAAAGGACTCGTTCCGTAGGCCGCGCCATTATTGCCGTAAATCACGCAATTCGCGCCCGTCAGATTACTTGAATAGGTCTGCGTCGTATTGACTGCCGACGGTCCGGTGGTCGTCGTCGCGTTTGTAGGTGTACCCGCGTCATATCTGCGATAACGCGGACGGCGTGACTGATAATTCCACGTTTCGCCAGATGTGCCGCCGACAAGATAGCTGCTGGGCAACATATATCCGACATTGACGGTGCGGCCGTAAGGCACAAATCCGTAGCGAATACGCCCACTGCTCGTGCTTCCCGGCCCCAGCGCATCATAGAAATCCTTGACCGCCAGTCGCATGGCGGCAAGCCGCGTTAACGTGCCCCCAGAACCATCGGAAACAAGCGTGCTCATTGATCCGGTGGTATCAAGCACCATCATCACGTCGGTATTGCCAACGTCAAGCTTTGATGAACATGAAACGGCGAGTGTGAGGTTGGTATATCCGAAAACCTTCATCACTGACATTGGCAATGTGGCAGTTGCGGTGCCCTGAACAACGCCAGTCTCTGACCCTGCGGCATAGGTTCGTGTTCGCGCTGTCACACCAAGGGACGTGCTTGGAAAGTTGAAATCGAAAAATTTATACCCTTCGGTAATATCCGCCGTCGATGGCGTTGACCCCGACATTGACCGTCGTGTTGCCAGAGCGCCCGAATCGCAAGCCTGTTGTAACCGGGTTTGGGCCATGTAAGCGCGGGTTGCATCAACGCCGCCGCCAACCATCGCCATCATCGGCACAACGGCAGCGGCCACCATAGCCATCGTGTTGCCAGCCTGATCCTTGGCCAACCGGCGCAGAAAGCCCCTGAACGTGTTGTCGCCATTGTCTTGACGTGCTGCGATGGTCATGATTGCCCCGTTCGATAAATCTGTTGGGATGACAAATGCACAGAGCACGGATAATTTGGGCTAAAGCGACGCGGTTAACGGGGGGTTATCCCTGTTTTGGCCTTGCAAGTCAGCATTTTGGGTGATGGGGCCGATGCTTGATCCCGATGTCACCATCGCTATGGCCTATGCGAATCGGCAGATTCGTGGCGTTTTTTTTGCCATGTTCGAACTCGATGCCACCCTTGGCCGGGTGGTTGCAGCGGCGCGTGAACCGATGGTCGGGCAGATAAAATTAGCGTGGTGGCGCGATGCTTTGGTCGAGCTTCAAAGCGGAAAATCACTTTTCGCTGAACCTGTTTTGCAAGGCGTGGCGGACGCGGTCGACACACGATCTTTGGGTTTGTCGCTGTCGGCGATGGTTGAAGGGTGGGGTGTGTTGCTGGAACCGACGCCGCTGTCGCGCGGCCAATTGGCGATATATGCTGACCACCGCGGCGGAACATTGTTTGCCGCCCTTTCGCATCTTGCCGGTCAATCGGATGCGGGTTGTGCAAGGTCGGCGGGGTCGCGCTGGGCACTTTCGGATTTTGCCTTTCGCTGTTCCGACGCCCCCACAGCCAACACAGCATTAGCAATGGTCAATGAGGGTAGCGCGCCGAATGTGATCATTCGGCCGCTCGCCATATTGGGGAGGTTTGCGACCCGTGACTGCGCGCTTGGCCTTGGAAATAGGCCGCGGCCGGGTTCGCCAGTCCGGATGCTTTGGGCGTTAAGGCAAGCCCTGTTCAACGGGTGATTTGGCGAATGGCGGCAAAGAGGTTAGCATAGTTTCAGCGTGCTCTGTGGGGTGTATTATGTGGCGTTATCTGGCTGGGGCGGCGTCGGCATTATTGCTGATAGCGGCTGGCGTTTTTCTTGTGAAATCTATGGCAGGGGCCGAAAGTGTGATCGCCGCAGCACCCGTCGGTTCGGGTAGCCGCACGGCGTTGGCCGATGTGGGTGGGCCACCGGCGGCGGACGAAAAATCAAAGGAAGAAAAACGCTTCAACCGGTTCGACAAGGATAAAAACGGGGCGATCAACCGCGACGAATATCTCCTGTCGCGGCGCAAAGCCTATGCAAAGCTGGACAGCAATGGCGACGGCACGGTTTCATTTGACGAATATGCGGTCAAAACGACTGAAAAGTTTGGAAAAGCAGATGGGGACAAATCGGGCATATTGACCCGCACCGAATTTGCCACGACGCGGGTCATCCGCAAAACAAAGCCGAAGCCTGATTGCCCGCCCCAACAGCCGCGTCAACCCGAGGGCGGTGACGACGGGGACGCCTGATCCAGCCACAACGCCAGCGCCGCCCTTGCCCGGTCAGTGTGCAGCCGTTTGCGATCCGCTTTCTTGCTTTTGCTTGTCAGGTTTAGCGGCGGAAACAGACCAAAATTGACGTTCATCGGTTGATAGGTTTCGGCATCTGCTCCGCCAGTGATATGGCCAAGTAGCGCCCCGAACGCGGTTTCAGCGGTGGGAGGGGA
The DNA here is from genome assembly GCA_031409315.1 of Sphingomonadales bacterium. GTDB lineage: Bacteria > Pseudomonadota > Alphaproteobacteria > Sphingomonadales > Sphingomonadaceae > Aquisediminimonas. The sequence goes on from JANNWX010000007.1 coordinate 13,561, forward strand.
TAGTGATGTTCCGCACAGTTCCGCCGCTGCGAAACGCCCGGCGAGCAGCCCGATCGCCGCCGATTCGATATAGCCTTCACACCCTGTAATCTGCCCGGCAAAGCGGATATTTGGCCGAGTCTTTAGCCGCAGGACATGATCAAGCAGCGCGGGAGATTTGATGAATGTATTGCGGTGCAATCCGCCCAGCCGCGCAAATTCGGCGCGTTCAAGACCTGGGATCATGCGGAAGATACGAACCTGTTCCCCGTGTTTCAACTTGGTCTGGAAACCGACCATATTCCACAGCGTGCCGAGCGCATTATCCTGTCGCAATTGCACCACCGCATAGGGCCAGCGACCGGTTTTCGGATTGTCCAGTCCGACCGGCTTCATCGGCCCGTAACGGAGCGTATCTACCCCGCGTTCTGCCATCACCTCGATTGGCATACAGCCGTCGAAATAGGGGGTGTTGGCTTCCCATTCTTTGAACTCGGTCTTTTCAGCCGCCATCAGCGCCGCGTGAAAGGCGAGATATTGGTCCTTGTCCATCGGGCAGTTGATATAATCCTTGGTCTCCCCTTTGTCCCACCGGCTCGCCATCCAAGCGACATCCATATCGATACTTTCGTGGTAGGCGATGGGGGCAAGCGCATCAAAAAAGGCGAGGGCCTCTTCCCCGGTTTCAGCCACGATAGCTTGCGCCAGAGCCGTGCCGGTGAGTGGCCCGGTTGCAATGATCGTCTGGCCCTCTGGCAGGGCGTCGATCCGCTCGCGCACGAGGTTGATGTTGGGGTGCCCGTCAATAGCAGCTGTGACTGCGGCTGAATAGCCATCCCGGTCAACCGCCAAGGCCGAACCAGCCGGCACCCGGTGCGCATCGGCGCAGCGCATGATGAGCGAATTCATTGTCCGCATTTCGGCGTGGAGCAGACCGACCGCATTGCTCTGCGCATCATCGGAACGGAAGGAGTTTGAACAGACAAGTTCCGCAAGGTCATCGGTTTTGTGTGCCGCCGTTCCCTCTACCCCGCGCATTTCAGACAGGCGCACCATGATTCCCGCCTCGGCCAATTGCCATGCAGCCTCTGATCCGGCCAGACCGCCGCCGACAATATGGATTTGATGTGTCATAGCGAATGCCGTTATGGCGTTTTTGGTAAAGAAGCGAGGGGGCGGTTGATGGAACACGAAAGCAAGGTTGCAAAACTGGTCTTGATTGCTGCGATTGTGGCCGGGGTGAGCTACATTGGTTCATGGTCCTTAAACCTGCCATTGCCTGTTTCAATCGCTTGGAAGGGGTCGGGGGTGGCCCTTCTTGCGCTTTA
>JANNWX010000008.1:0-9262 GCA_031409315.1 Sphingomonadales bacterium
CGCCATATCCTGACCGTCGATCAAAATCTGGCCCTCAGTCGGCAATTCGAACCCGGCGATCATGCGGAGCAACGTCGTCTTCCCGCATCCCGACGGGCCGAGCAGAACGAAAAATTCCCCCCGCACAATATCAAGCGATACATTGTCGACTGCCGCCATATTGCCAAAGCGTTTGGTGACATTGCGGATGGAAATGATCGGGGATTTTTCGTTCATAAAATGCCTATTTTGCACCCGCTGTTGCATTGATATCCTGCAACTTAAGGGCGATGGTCGTGAGGATGATGGTCAGGAGGATGAGCAAGGCCGACGCCGCATTCACCTCTGGCGTGACGGAAAAACGGACCATCGAATAGACTTTGACCGGAAACGTGATCGTATTTGGTCCGCTTGTGAAAAAGGTGATGACGAAATCATCCAGACTCATCGTGAAAGAAAGCAGCGCCCCTGCAATTAGCCCCGGCTTCATATGCGGGAGCAGAACATCTCGGAACGCCTGCCATTCGCTCGCCCCTAAATCCTTTGCCGCCTCCTCTTCCTCGCGGTTGAAGGACGCTAGGCGAGACCGGACAACAAGCGCCACGAACGGAAAACAGAATGTAATGTGGGCGATCACAATTGATGACAGACTAAGCGGCCAGATCAGATCGGTTGGCCAGTCCAGCTTGGCAAAGAAAACCAGCATCGCCACCCCAAGGCAGATTTCGGGCACCACGATAGGCAAGGCCATCGCGCCTTCAACCCCCGCTTTGCCGGGGAAGCGAAACCGCCACAGCATAACAGCGGTCAGCGCGCCCAGCACCAGACTGAATAAGGTGGCCAGAAAAGCAATGGTCAGCGAATTACCCAGTGCTGCCATCAGGCTTTCGTTATGGAACACCTTGTCATAATATTTGAAGGTAAACCCCTTCCAGACGATGTTGCGTTTGGAATCGTTGAAACTGAACGCGATCAACGCAAACAACGGCGCGTAGAGAAAGAACATAACGCCGCCGACCCACAGCCGCATCCATGCGCGCTTGTTATAATCGAGCGGGGCCAGCGGCACGCGGCGGAAAAACGCCATCACCCCGCCTCCTTCTTTGTGCGCATCGATTGCAGCGCGATCAGGATGAAGGTGGCATACATCAAAAGGAAGGAAAGCGCCGCGCCAAACGGCCAGTCATTGGCGCGTTTAAATTGGCGTTCGATCACATTGGCGATCATCTGGCTATCAGTGCCGCCCATCAGATCAGGGGTCAGATAGGCGCCGAGTGCAGGAACAAAGGTGATGATGACACCGGACAATATGCCAGGCGCGGCCAGCGGGGCGACAATCTGATTGATCGTGCGCCAATGGCCCGCCCCCAGATCAAGACTGGCCTCGATCAGCGATTTATCGAGCCGATCAAGGGCTGCATAAAGCGGTAAAACCATGAACGGTAAATGGACATAGACCAGCCCGAAAATCACCGCGAAATTATTGTAAAGCAGCGGCAAAGGCTCCCACGTCGACAGCGGCGCGAAGCCGAGCAGTGCTTTTAGCCCGCTCGCATTATCCCACAGCCAACCCAGCGATTTGTTGGCATAACCCTCAGTCCGCAGCACCGCGATCAGCGCATAGGTGCGGATCAATAAATTGGTCCAGAACGGCAACATGATCGCAAGCAATAGCCATGGCCGCCATTTCGGCGTGGCGAAGGTGATCGCCAGCGCAACTGGAAAACCAACGATCAGGCATATCAGGGTCGTCAGCGCCGCAACCGAAATCGACTTGGCGAAAATTTCAAGATAAAGCGGCTCTAACGCGCGGGCGTAATTGGCAAATGTGCCCGAAATGTCAATCTCTGTCAGGCCGACATTGCGGCCAAAACTATACAGCCAGACGACACCCAGCGGGATGACGAAAAACACCGACAGCCAAGCAAGCGGCACGGCAGAAATGGCTGCAAAAACGCTCCGTTGCTGTTTCCAGTCCTGCACGGGGATCAGGCCGCGCGCACCCGCGTAAACGCTTCCTCATAAAGTGGCTGAAGCTTGTCATTGTAGGCCGCATATTCGCATTTTGCCAATTGCGCTGCCGTCGGGAAAATGGCGGGATTATTTCTATAATCGTCCGACATCAACGCTTTGGCCGCATCATTGGGCGTCGGGTAGAGGATCGTTTCGGTAATTTTCTTACCGGCCTCTGCCCCCAGCAAATAATTGATGAAAGCATGCGCGTTTTCGGGGTGCGGAGCGCCTTTGGGAATGCACAGATTGTCCGAATTCAACTGGCTGCCTTCCTTGGGCAAGACAAAACCGATATCATCGTCTTCCTTCATGATCTGGGCAATGTCGCCATTATATTCAAGAACCAGATCAACCTCACCAGACAGCAACAGATCCTGGCCATTATCCTCGTGGAATGATTTGACGAATGGCTTCTGCTTGATCAGCATCGCTTCGATTTGCTTGATCATTGCTGGAGGCATATTGTTGACCGAATGGCCCAGATATTTGGCCGACAAGCGGAAGAGATCACCGGCTTCGGACAGCAGGGCAATGCGGCCCTTATATTGGTCAGAATCGAAAATGACTTTCCAGCTATCGGGGGCCGGTTTTACTTTCGACTTACGATACCCAATGCCCAGCACCAGCCACGTATAGGGCATCGAATGCGCGCGTCCGGGATCATATGCCACATCCTTAAAGGTCTCCCCGGCATTTTTGAAATTGGGAATCTTGCTATGATCAAGCGGAATCAGCATGTCCGATTTCACCATCCGCTCAACAAAGTCATTCGACGGGACAATCACATCAAATCCGGGGTTCCCCGCGCGCAGTTTGGCGAATAATTCGTCATTTGTCGCAAATAACGACATATTGACGTCGATTCCGCTCGCCCCTTTGAAGTCATCGAGAGACGTCTCGCCGATATACGTATCCCAATTATAAAAATTGAGCTTTGGCTCTTCACCGGTTCCAGCAATTTTCGCGCCGCTTTCGGATTTGCTATCGCACCCCGCCAGCCCACCAAAACTGATGCCGATTGCGGCGGCCCCCATGCCCTTGAGAAGCGCACGGCGGTTGGCGAGTGATTTTTGAAATGCTGCAAGGTCGGACATCGGCGAATCCTCTCATATTAAGATGTGCGGACATGCTGAACCCGAATTTCTCAGACGAAAAGGGGGAATCGTCAAAATTAGCTACTTTGCCCCCTATTTCATTGGGCGCCACACCTGTTTCTGGCAGAAAGGGCCAAGACAGCCTTTCACGCTGAGCGTCCCATCGGGATTGCGTTTGACCACAGAACGGTACGTGCTGCCGCGTTCCGGGCTATAAATCTGGCCTTCCCACTGCTTGCCCGCATCCTTGAACCCGGACAAGATGTTAAGGCCGACAAGCGGTCGGGCGCGCAATTTGGGGTCCGGATTATTGCGGTCCGTGGGCGGGCCGTTGGTGTCGGCGAGCAATTTTGTGATCTTGCCGCAAAGGGCCGCGCCGCATTGGCCGATTTCGACCACGCCTTTGCCGTCGCCGGTTAACCAGCGTCCAGCAATGGGAGTAGCGGCCTGTGCAGGGATGCACAGGGACAGGGAAAAAGCCAAACTGGCGACAAAACGAACGCGCATACAATATCCTCTCTTGGAATCTGGCGCAGACAGTGCAATGATTTCAGAATGAAACCAATCCCCTTTGCGCTCGCCGCGGCCTTTGCCGTTCTGTCCACGCCTCTTTTGGCCGCAACACTCCATGTCGCGGCGGGGCCGGATGCGCAGGAACGGTTACAGAGCGCGTTGATTGAGGCTCAGCCGGGCGACACGGTTGAGATTGGCGCCGGGCGCTTTGATCTGACCGATGGGCTGTCGCTTGATGTGGACAAGGTGATCGTGAAGGGCGCGAGCGCAAGCGCGACGATCCTCAGCTTTAAGGGGCAAAAAGGGGCAGGCGAAGGCTTGCTTGTGACGTCAGATGATGTCGTTCTGCGTGACTTTGCGGTTGAGGATTCGCGCGGCGACGGCATCAAATCCAAAGGTGCAAACCGAATCGTCTATCACAATCTGCGCGTCGAATGGACGGGCGGGCCCAAAGAAACGAATGGGGCCTACGGCATCTATCCGGTTGAATCGACCGACGTGCTGATCGACGGCGTTACCGTGAAGGGGGCGTCTGATGCCGGCATTTATGTCGGCCAGTCGAAAAATATCATCGTGCGCAATTCAACCGCGATGTTCAACGTGGCAGGGATCGAGATTGAAAATAGCTATAATGCCGATGTGTTTTCAAACATTTCCATGCACAATACTGGCGGCATCCTGATATTTGATCTTCCCAATCTGCCGCAGATGGGCGGCCATATGGTTCGGGTTTTTTCCAACCGGGTTGAGGCAAATGATACGCCTAACTTTGCGCCCAAAGGCAATATCGTTGCTTCGGTTCCAAACGGCACCGGGGTGATGGTGATGGCGAACCGCGATGTGCATGTGTTTGCCAATGCGCTCGCCAATAATGCGACCGCCAATGTCATGGTTGTCGCCTACAAGCAGAGCTTTACTGACCCAACCTATAACCCACTGCCGCGCAACGTTGTGGTACGCGATAATATGCACGGACGGGCCGGTTGGGCACCCGGCTTTGAAGGCGGCAAGGAACTGGCGGCGGCCATGGGCGGCGCGCTGCCCCCGATATTCTGGGACGGCGCGGGTGGACCTGCGACCAATATCGTGATCCGCGACACGGTTCCCGCGATCAGCCTCGGCCTTGCTGCTTATGACACACCTATTGGCGCGGCCAAGCCCGGGCTGATCGACTCGACCTCGGCGACGCCACCGGCCGAACCAGCGCCCGTTGTCATGCCGACGTCGATGGAGGCGGCGATCCGGTGATCCGGACGTTTGTCGCGCTGGCACTATGGGCGGCATTGGTAAGCTCAAGCCCGGTGCCGCAGGTGGATCTGGCACTCATCAACGGCGATACCTTGCCACCCCGACTATCGGATTTCCATTTCTTCGCCGACGCCGGGGCGCAGCGCCCAAATGCGCGGGTGATGGCCTACACACTCAATACGCCGCTATTTTCCGACTATGCCGAAAAGCAAAGGTTCCTGTTCGTGCCCGATGGCACCAAGGCCGCCTACCGCGACAATGACGTGTTTGATCTGCCCATCGGCACCGCGATCATCAAAAGCTTTGGCTACCCTGCGGATTTCCGGAATGCGGCTGCGCCCCTCAAACTGATTGAAACTCGCGTCCTGCTGCGCCGCGCGTCGGGCTGGGTCGCCCTGCCCTATGTGTGGAACGCGGACGGCAGCGATGCCATTCTCAAAAGGTCAGGAACCCGGGTCCCGGTATCGTTCGTGAATGCCAATGGCGTGAACCTGTCATTTAGCTATGCTGTGCCTAACAGCAACCAGTGCAAGGGGTGCCACGATAACGGAGGCGCGCTGATCCCGATTGGCCCCAAGGCCCGCAATCTGAACGACGGAACCCAGCTTCAGGCGATGGTGAAGGCGAAGATGCTCGATCGACTGCCCAAGGATGCGCCGCGGGTTCCCGTCTGGGATGACCCGGCGTCAGGCAGCATCAATGATCGTGCCCGGGCCTATTTGGACGTCAATTGCGGCCATTGCCACAGCCGCGCGGGGCCAGCGAATACATCTGGCCTATGGCTCGACTGGCATCAACCGCAGGATGCGAACCTTGGGCTTGGCAAGCGCCCTACGGCGGCGGGGAGGGGCAGTGGCAATCTGGATTTTGCGATCGCGCCGGGCCATCCTGAACTGTCTTACCTTCCATTCCGGATGCAGAGCCTTGACCCCGGCATTGCGATGCCCGAACTTGGGAGGCAGGCGGTACATGCCGAGGGTGTTGCCCTTATTTCTGAATGGATCAAGACGCTCAAATGATCATCCGCCTCTATGATTATGCCCGCTCTTCGGCCTGTTACCGGGTGCGGATCGCGCTCAACCTGAAAGGACTGGCGTATGAAAGCGTCGACACCAGTTTGCTGGACGGCGCGCACCAGACGCCAGATTATGTCGCCAAAAACCCGCAAGGCTTTGTGCCGATGCTGGAGGTGGGTGACATCCGCCTGACCCAAAGTCTGGCCATTATCGACTGGCTGGATAGCACATATCCCGAACCGCGCCTGATCCCCAAAGACCTGGCTGCGCGCGCGCTGGTGATGGCGAAGGCATTGGTGATCGCGGCGGACATCCACCCGATCAACAATCTGCGCATCCTGAAATATCTCAAAGGCACATTGGGGCAGGACCAAGCGGCGGTTGATGATTGGTATCGCCACTGGATCGCACAGGGCTTCACCGCGCTTGAGGCGTTGGCGGATCCAGAGCAACCCTTCCTGTCTGGCGACACGCCGGGGATCGCCGACATCTGCCTTGTTCCGCAAATGTATAATGCCAGACGTTTTATCACCCCGCTTGACGCCTACCCGCAACTGGTGCGGATCGACGCGGCGTGCACGGTGCTGGATCCATTCCGGCGCGCGCATCCAGATGCCATCGGCGGAGAAAAGATATGACGATTACAGGTGGATGTTATTGCGGCGCCATTCGGTACACAGCCGATGGCGCGCCGATGATGAAGGCCGAATGCTTCTGCCGGGATTGCCAGTATATTTCGGGCGGAAATTCGGCATGGGTAATGGCGATGCCATCGGACGGTTTTAGGGTCGCCAAAGGCAGTACCAAAGCCTATTCACGGGCCGATCTGCCCCGCGCAGTTAGCCGCGAATTCTGCGCCGATTGCGGAACCCATGTTCTAACGCGCGCCCCAGCTTTTCCCGCAGGCGTTATTTTGAAGGTCGGATCAATGGACGACCCCTCGCAATTCGGCGGTGCAGACTTTGCCAATTATGCAAGCGAAGCCCAAAGCTTCCACCACATGCCCAATGACATTCCCGTGTTCCAGAAATGGGGCCAATAGACGCGGCAGCAAGAGCCGGTTAGGGGCGGCATATGCGTTACTACCTTGCCTTTGGTTTTCTGCTTCTTTCATCTTCCGCGTTTGCCCAGAGCAGCGACATCATCGTCACTGGCCGGCCCTTGCCAGATGCCGTCGGCGATAAGGCCTATGACGTGGTGACGATTGAGCGTGCCCGTATCGTCTCAACAGCATCAGGCCGGATCGAAGATGTGTTGAAAGACGTGGCGGGCCTTACCCAGTTCCGTCGCGCCGATGCGCGGTCGGCCAACGCAACGAGCCAGGGCGCGACGCTGCGCGGGCTGGGCGGCAATGCGTCGAGCCGTGCTCTGCTCGTCCTTGACGGCGTGCCGCAAAGCGACCCGTTTGGCGGCTGGATAACATGGCCCGCATTTTCTCCCGAGCGCTTGGCCCAAATCCGTGTCACGCGCGGCGGTGGCAGTGGTGCTTTCGGCTCGGGTGCGCTCGCTGGCACCATCGAATTTGATTCCATCGGACCAAAAGAGACGCGCGGACTAAACGTCGGCATGGCCTATGGCAGCCGCGATTCTGTGGAAGCCAATGTTCTAATAAGCGGAAACCTTGGCGGCGGCTTTGCCTTTCTGTCTGCCACGCATGCGCAGGGGGACGGGTTTGTTCCAATCCTTGCCGGGCAACGCGGTTCCGCCGACCGCGCAGCACCCTACGAACAAACCAGCATCGCAGGCCGGGCGATTGTGCCTGTTGGCGCGGATACCGAAGCGCAGGTCTCGATGCTCGCCTTCGCGGACCGGCGGACACGCGGCACCATCCTTTCGGGCAATGGCGGTGACGGGGCCGATGCGAGTGTCCGGGTGGTGCAGAATGGACACTGGGGCTGGTCAGCGCTCACCTATATTCAGATGCGCAAATTCCAGAGCCGCTTTGTCAGTGTGGATACGGCGCGCATGACGGTGACCCAGACAGTTGATCAGTATAATGTCCCGTCAACCGGCATAGGCGCGCGCTTTGAAGTGCGTCCCCCCGTTGGCGAAACAATCGAACTGCGGTTGGGCGGCGATTGGCGGCGGACATCGGGCGAGACGCGGGAAACATTCACCTATGTCGCCGGGCTGCCGACCCGTGGGCGCTTGGGCGGTGGCACAAGCGAAACTGCTGGTCTGTTTGTCGAAAGCAGCGCCAACCTAGGCTCATTGACGCTGACCGGTGGAGCGCGGCTCGATCACTGGTCTATCAGCGACGGACATCTGATTGAACGGACGCTGGCAACCGGTGCGCAGATCCGCAATGATCTGTTTGCCAATCGCACAGGCTGGGAACCAACCGGCCGTGCGGGCCTTGCTTACGGGGCCGGTCCCGTCACCCTACGCGCCTCCGCCTATCTGGGCTGGCGTCTGCCTACCCTGAACGAACTCTACCGCCCGTTTCGCGTCGGGGCCGATGCGACTGCGGCCAATGCAAATCTGTCGCCAGAACGCATGAAGGGCGCAGAACTGGGGTTGGATTGGAAGCCGTCAAAGACGGTGCAGGTGCGAATGACCCTATTCACAAACCGGCTGACCAACGCCATCGCCAATGTAACACTGGCCAGTGGCCCCGGCAGTTTTCCCGGCGTCGGCTTTGTTGCAAGCGGCGGTGCTTACCGTCAGCGGCAGAATCTGGATGCAGTTCGGTCGAACGGAGCAGAGGTCGACGCGGTGTGGCGCGCGGGCGATTGGCATGGGCATGCAAGCTATGCGTTGACCGACGCTTTGGTCATCAGCAGTGGCGCGGCCCTGCCCCTTGACGGCAAGCGTCCGGCGCAGGTGGCCAAGCACAGTGCCAGCGCGACGCTCGGCTGGAAAGGATTAGCGACAACGTTTCGCTATGTTTCCGGCCAGTTTGAGGATGACCTCAACCTTCGCCGCTTGGCCGATGCCCTGACGCTCGATGCTGTCGCAAGCCTATCATTGACCAAACGACTGACGCTAACTCTGCGCGGCGAAAACCTGACCAACACCCGCATTGAGGCGGCGATCAGCGCGGCTGGCGTCATCGAACGGGCAACACCGCGCACGCTGTGGGTGGGATTGAAGCTCGGCGGCTAATCGTTGTCAAACAGCCCCGCCAGCTGCTCAACCATTGTCCCGCCCAATTGATCCGCGTCCATGATTGTCACCGCCTTTTGATAATAGCGGGTCACATCATGGCCGATGCCGATGGCCACCAGCTGAACCGGGCTTTGCTTCTCGATCCAGTTAATCACCTTGCGCAGGTGCGTTTCCAGATAGCCGGCGTTGTTTACCGACAGGGTCGAATCATCCACCGGCGCGCCATCGGAAATCACCATCAGGATGCGGCGGTCCTCGCGCCGGGCCAGCAGGCGTTCGTGCGCCCACAAC
>JANNWX010000009.1:0-2847 GCA_031409315.1 Sphingomonadales bacterium
TCAATTGGCCGCCGGATCAACCGAAATTTGGCTCGATCCCATGGGTGCGGCCCTGTTCACCGGGCCCGGCGGGCCGCAGCCCTATTTCAAAGGTCTGATCGACAAATTGGGGGTGACGGCTCACATCTACCGGGTTGGCAAATTCAAATCCTTTGTCGAACCCTATATCTTGACGCAGCAGTCGCCCGAGTCAAAATCGGCCAATCAGGCCTTGGCGGATAGTTTATGGGAAAACTGGCAGGATGAAGTCGGTAAAGCCCGCCCAAAGGCCAAACTGGCGGCGATGATCGGGGATCCGGCCGGGCAAGTGTCGGCGAGCGGCGGGAACATGGCACAAGCGGCGCTTGGCAGCGGCATTGTCGATAGGCTTGGCGATTATACTGCCTTTGCTACCCGTGTTGGCAAGCTGGCCGGGACCGAGGATGATGACCGCGCGGATGCGTTCACCGCGACTGACCTTGATGATTACCTTGCCGACAATCCGCCTTCGAGCAGCGGGAAGACCATCGGCATTGTTACGATTGCCGGTGAGATTGTCGATGGAGAGGCCCCGGCCGGAACCGCCGGAGGAGATACAATCGCCACCCTTATTGCCGACGCCCTTGCCGACGAAGATTTGAAGGCCCTTGTTCTGCGCGTGGACTCGCCGGGTGGCTCGGCACTTGCGTCAGAAAGGATCCGGCTCGCGGCCCTTCAGGCCAAGGCGGCTGGGCTTCCGGTGATCGTGTCGATGGGCAATGTCGCGGCTTCGGGTGGGTATTGGGTGTCAATGGCGGGCGACCGGGTGTTTGCCGAACCATCAACCATCACCGGCTCGATCGGCGTGTTCGGGATCATCCCGACCTTTGAAAATGCGATTCCCAAATTGGGGATCAGCGCCGACGGCGTGACGACCACGTCCTTGTCTGGCCAGCCCGATATCTTGCGCGGCACCAACGCGGCGACCGACCAGCTGATCCAGATGGGGGTCGAGGATATATACCGCCGCTTTACAACATTGGTATCAACGGCCCGCAAACTGCCGCTTGCCCGGGTGGAAGAGATTGCGCAGGGCCGCGTGTGGGACGGCGGCACCGCGCGGCAACATGGCCTTATTGACGCGTTCGGTTCACTTGACGATGCGATTGCCGAGGCCGCACGGCGCGCCAAGATTGATCCAGAAAAAATCAATCGCCTGTATCTGGAGCCGGAGGGCGATTTCCTGTCAGGACTATTGGGCAGTGTCGTGATGGTTAAACCAGCAGTGACACGCACCGACCTGTTCACCAGCATGATCCGTCAGCAACAGGCAATGGCCGCCACCGGAATCGGTGATGCAGCACGGGTTGTGGCCGGCCCCGCCGTTCAGGTGCGCTGCACCCAATGTGCGGCATCAACGCCGCGCCGCGACTGGGGTTCGCTTGTTTCAATCCTGATATCCAAGGTGTTTTCATGATCGATCTCCGCCCCGCAAAGCCCGCCGATGCAGAGGCAATTGCGGCCATTTACGCGCCTTATGTGGTGACCAACGCCGTTTCCTTTGAAACGCGCGCGCCAACAGGCATGGAGATGAAGGCGCGGATGGCGGCTGGCAAAGGCCTTTACCCGTGGATCGTCGCGGTCGAGGGCAAGGTCATCCTTGGCTATGCCTATGCCAAGCCTTTCCGCCCCGGCGCGACCCACCGGTTCGGGGTCGAGGTGGCCGTCTATGTCGCGGGCGATATGGAAGGGCAGGGCGTGCGCCGTTCGCTCCTCACCAGCCTGACCGCGACACTCATCGAACAGAATTATGCGCAGGCGATCTGCACCCTGATGACGCCGAACGATAAGCTGATCCAGCTATACGAATCGGTCGGGTTCCGGCGTGCCGGAGCCTACCGTGAAGTCTGTTTCAAAAACGGCCAGTGGAGCGACATCGGCCTGTGGCAACGCGAACTAGCCGAAGTGGGCACGCCGCCTGATGAGCCGAAAATGTTTGCCGAAACCGGGGTTGTGCGCGGGTGACTGGGTGCCCATACCCGCTTACGTGTTGAACTGCACGAGATCCCATAAATTGCCATAGCAATCCTCAAACACGGCGACAGTGCCATAAGATGCCACCTTGGGTTCGCGCACAAACCGCACGCCGCGGGCGCGGAATGATGCATAGTCCCGCGCGAAATCATCGGTTGCAAGAAACAGAAAGACGCGCCCTCCGGCTTGGTTGCCGATAAAACCATCCTGATGCGCGTTTGATGCGCGGGCTAAGAGGATCGTCGTCGCACCCTCTGCGCCGCCGGGTGGGCGCACCAAAACCCAACGCTTGTCCTGCTCGGGCTGATATTGGTCCGCGACCAGCGTGAAACCGAGTGTGTCGCAATAATAGGCGATCGCTTCGTCATAATCGCGGACAACAAGGGCGATGTGAGCGAGTGACTGGGGCATAGGGACGTTCCCGAGCTTGGCGACGTGCTTCGGGTCCGCAGGTATCTCAATCCTTGTGCGTATTCAACCGTGGCCAGACCGTGCCCGATGATCTCTTTCAGGTCGAATAGGCCGTCACCAAAAAAAGGGCCGCCAATCGGCGACCCCCTTCTTGTTCTCAATAACGTGGTGGCTCAATCGTCTTTCAGAAACGCTGGAACGAAGTCAGGGTCGCCACCTTCTGCGCGTTCCGGGCGAGGTCCACGGTCGCCGCCTTCACGGCGCGGGCCGCGATCACGACCGCCGCCGCCGTCACGACGGGGGCCACGGTCATCGCGGCCACCACCGTCACGGCGCGGGCCGCGATCTGGGCGGTCACCGCGTGGTCGTTCTTCACGCGGGGGTCTTGTGTCTTCCAACGCTTCGCCAGTTTCCTGATCGACAACCCGCATTGACAGACGAACC
>JANNWX010000010.1:0-10016 GCA_031409315.1 Sphingomonadales bacterium
TTTGGGTTCGGTTTCTTGCCTTCTCACCAAGGCTGAAGCGCATTGCACCGAAATGGGCCTTGCCCCCGAAGAGTTGATCCAAGCCAAGCTGATTGATGATATGCTACCGCTCAATTATCAGGTGAAGTCAGCCACCGAACATTCGCTTGGCGCAATTGAAGCTGTTCGCAAGGGTGTGTTTTCCCCAAGCCTTGCGCCTTCACCAGACAGTTTTTCTGCACTGCAAGACAAAATAAAAACGACTAAAGACGCATTGGCAGTGATTACGCCAGAAGAGGTCGAAGGGTTTATCGGTCAGGATATGCGTTTTGAATTTCGTGATCGCCGGATCGATTTTACGGCCGAGAATTTCCTCCTGTCATTCAGCCAGCCCAATTTCTATTTTCACGCCACTACGGCCTATGACATTTTGCGCGCAAAAGGCGTGAAGATTGGCAAGATGGACTTTATCGGCCGGGCGCGCGCCAAGGGCTAGATTTCAAGACATACAAAGCTTAATGACAAATCCGTGACAGGTTCACCAGCAATGGTGATGAAAAGGGAAGCCGGTGAAGTTCCGGCGCTGTTCCCGCAACTGTAACCGGCGAGTGACGCTCCGTTGATCCACTGGGAAACCGGGAAGGAGGAGCCAAATGTTGACCCGGAAGTCAGGAGACCTGCCTGTTGCGGCTGATCCTTTGCGCGTGCGGGAAGACACGGGCGAACGAGGACTTTCCTCGCGTGACGGCATTTTGGTGCAACTGTCACAAGAGGAGAATATCCGTGACCAAATTTTTATTTTACACTTCTGCTGCCTTGCTTTGCGTTCAGCCCGCTTGGGCCGATGACGGGCAAAAGGATGATATCATCGTCACCGCTTCCGGATTTGAACAACCACGCGAGGAAACCGGCCAAGCGATCAGCGTCCTCGACCGAGACCAGCTCGACACCCTCCAAGTCACTACAATATCCGATGCGCTGCAAACCCTGCCAGGTGTGCGCATTGCATCACGTGGCGGCGTCGGTGGCCAGACGAGTGTCTTCATTCGCGGGGGCAATTCTTCGCAAACGCTCGTCCTGATCGACGGTGTCCGCATCAACGATCCATCAAGCCCCAATGGAGCATTTGACTTTGGTGCCTTGCTCACCGGCAATGTTGCGCGTGTCGAGCTATTACGCGGACCCAATTCGATCATCTGGGGCAGCCAGGCGATTGGCGGCGTGGTCAATGTCCAAAACATCATCCCGACTGACGCCTTCGCGGTCAAAGCCAGCGCCGAATATGGCCGTTATGACACGGGGCAAGTGCGCGCCAACGTCTCAGGAACAAGCGGAATCCTCGAAGGCAGCTTCGGCGGGGCCTATTTCACAACCGGCGGTATTTCATCGCTGAGCAGCGGCACCGAGCGCGACGGTTATCGCAACAGCGCAGCGAATGGCCGGTTAAAAGTCAATCTTACTCAAAGTGTCTTCCTTGATTTTCGGGGATATTATAATCGCGGTCGGATTGAATATGATTCGCCATTCGGATCGGGCGGCGACGCCCTTCCGGTGTCGCGCAATAAACAGTTCGTTGGCTATGTCGGTGGAAACTTGGCGCTGCTTGATGACCGCTTGAAGACTCGTATTTCCTTTGCCCGAACCGACATAACCCGTCTTGGTTCTGACCCTGTGGTGTTCAGTTTCAACAATTTCGACGTCAAGGGGACGATCAACCGATACGAACTGCACAACAGCCTTGAACTGGTTGACGGGGTAACCCTGGGTTTTGGCGCAGAACATGAACGGATATTCGCGCGCACCTCATTTGAAGGCGCGCCTGCCGATGTGGCGCGAAACCGGGTGACGAGCGGTTTTACGCAGGCCATCGTGCGCCCTCTGTCCGGCCTAACTCTGACTGGTGGCGTTCGCCATGACGATTATTCATCCTATGGCGGACAAACGACGCTGGGCGGCAACATCGCATATTCGCCAAATGAAGGGCGAACTGTCCTGCGCGCCACGTACGGCGAAGGCTTTCGCGCGCCGACGCTTAGCGAAGGCCAACCGCCCTTTGGCAACCCGAACCTCAAGCCAGAAACCGCGCGTAATTTTGATCTTGGTGCGGAACACAGCTTTCTGAACGGCATGGCACGGGTCGGTGTGACCTACTTCAACCGCCGCAGCACAAACCTCATCACTTTTTCGTTTGTGTCATTTCAGTCCGAAAACATTGGCCGCGCGACCAGCAAAGGCGTCGAGTTGGAACTGGCCCTCAAGCCCACGGATCGGCTTGATTTGCGGGCGAATTACAGCCTTGTTGACGCGCGTATCAAATCACCCGGCGCGGAATTTGATAACCGGCTGGCGTTGCGTCCGCGCAATACAGCCAATCTTTCGATTGATTGGCAAACACCGTTTGGGGCGACGCTTGGAGCCAGCCTCGCGCTGGTTGGGGATAGTTTCGATAATCAGTCCAACACGGTGAGGCTCGATGGCTATGCACTCGCTGGATTGCGGGCGTCGGTGCCAGTTGGCGGGACGTTCGAACTTTTTGGCCGTGTCGAAAATCTGTTCGATACACAGTATGAAATCGTCCGGACATACGGCACTTACGGTCGCAATGCCCATATCGGCGTGCGGGCCAAATTCTGATGCGCTTTGGCTGGCCCCTGCTGCTCTTGTGCGCAAGTTGCAGCCGCGGGCCAGCCATTGCCCCAAATAGTATTGTATCTAACAACCCCTGCATCGACGCGATCCTTGCCGAAATCGCGGCCCCAGGCCAGATTGCGGCCGTCAGCACATATTCGCACGATGCCGATAATGGATCTGCGCCACTTGATTGGGCCCGCAATTTACCCGCGCTTGGGACGAGTGCAGAAGAAATTATCGCCGCCAAGCCACGATTGGTTCTGACCGGTAATCTCGCCAGCAGCGGCACGAATGCGGCGCTTGAAAAAGCTGGGGTTCATACCATCGCACTTGGCGTCCCGGCAAACGTAGCGGAGAGTATCACCCAGATCCGGAGAATCGCGCTCGCCATCGACCGCGTGGATTCGGGAGAAAGTTTGGTGATGAAAATTGAAAAATCCATGCCCGCAAAATTACCAAAACTACAAACAGCAATCATCTGGCAAAACGGCGGCTTTGTTGCGGGCAAAGGCACGTTGCAGGATAGTTTGCTGCACAGCGCAGGCTATGCCAATGCAAGCGACAGTTATGGGTTGAAATCATGGGATATTCTCCCGATTGAAACGCTGATCCGCAACCCGCCCGACGTTATCTTCATGCCTCTGTCTGCGCGCGGTGAACAGGCGCGTGCGCTTTTGGCACGTCAGCGTTTACTTCGGCATTTGAAAGGAAACGTCCTGATCGTGAATTTCCCCGACAAACTGCTTTTTTGTGGTGGACCGACGATCATTAAGGTCATGGACGCCCTGCGATGAAACACTTTTCCGGCGTTCTTGTTTTGATGGCCGCCTTCTTCTTGTCGCTGGTAGCTGGCAAGGTATGGATCGCCCCGATTGATTGGTTTGCGGATAATGCAAATGGTTGGATCATGGCCGAGCTGCGCCTGCCACGGGCGATCCTTGGCGCATGCATCGGCGCATCGCTAGGCGTTTCGGGTGCAGTCCTGCAAGGGTATCTGCGGAACCCGCTAGCTGACCCATCGGTTGTGGGTGTATCGTCAACAGCTGCGCTTGGCGGCGTGATTGCTATCTCACTGGGCCTCAGCCCGTTTCCCTTCGCCATGATTGGCGCAGCAAGTGCAGTTATCATCCTGATCCTGATGGCTGGGCGGAGCGGAGGCCCTTTGGGATTCATATTGGCCGGAATGGTTTTGGCGACACTATCGGGTTCACTGACCGCCTTTTTGATTTCAATTTCATCAAATCCTTTTGCGACCAGCGAAATCATCGCTTGGATGATGGGTGCCCTTACAGACAGGGTGATGGATGATGTGATCGTCGCCCTGCCGTTCATGGTGCTTGGCGTCGCTGCGCTGTTTACAACGGCGCGCTCACTAGACGCACTGACATTGGGAGAAGATGCTGCGAGGAGCCTCGGCGTTGACCCGTTCCGCCTGCAATGGGTGATAGCACTTGGCGTCGGGCTTGCGGTTGGCGCATCGGTTGCGGTGTCTGGTGTGGTTGGCTTTGTCGGGTTGATCGTGCCGCATATCGTTCGCGTGTTTGTGGGGGAGCGGCCATCGGCCACCTTGCTGCCGTCTGCGTTTGGCGGCGCGGCTTTGGTTTTGGTCGCCGACAGCTTGGTTCGCTTGATCCCTGGTGCAGGCGAAGTGCGGTTGGGGATTGCGATGGCTGTTTTGGGCGCCCCGTTCTTCTTCTTGCTCTTAGGCCGGATAAGGAGCCGGGCGATATGACATTCTCGGTCCACAATCTGTCAGTCACTCTCGGCAAGTCTTTGGCGGTTGACGGTGCGACGGTGACGTTCAGGCACGGTAAGGTGACCGCGATCATTGGCCCAAATGGCGCAGGCAAAACCAGTCTGATCCGGGCGCTCGTTGGCTTGGTCACCCATAGCGGTTCGGTTGTTCTTGATGGGCACGCGCTGTCCACTATCCCCGTTTCTGAAAAAGCACGGCGTATTGGCTATCTTCCCCAAAACGGATCGCCGGCGTGGAACGTTTCGGTGCGCGAACTGGTTGGCCTTGGTCGCTTGCCCCACCGAAATCGCTTTGCCGCGCTAAACACAGGTGACCATGCCGCAATCGATGACGCACTTCATGCGACTGATACGGTGCATCTTGCTGATCGCACAATTGACACTTTGTCTGGTGGTGAGCAAGCACGGGTAAAAATTGCACGCGTTTTGGCGGGAAATCCTGAATGGTTGATCGCCGATGAGCCTCTAACAAACCTCGATCCGCCACACCAGCGGGACGTACTTGCTCTGTTTCGCGCAGCTGCAGATGCAGGTCAGGGCGTCATCATTATCCTCCACCAACTCAGTGCCGCTGCGCGCATTGCCGATGACGTCATCGTGATGAAGGCCGGGCGTATCATCGCTGCAGGGCCGACTGACCAAACATTAACGCCAGAAGCTCTTGAGGACGCATTTGGCATGGCATTCGAACGAGTTGCGCACGGCAAGCAAGTTGCGATACTGCCGCTGGCATGAAATATGACATTGTTATCGTCGGGGCCGGTCACGGTGGCGCACAAGCGGCGCTGATGCTGCGTCAGCAAAAGTTTGCAGGCACAATCGCGATCATCGGCGAAGAGCCCGAAATTCCTTATGAGCGGCCTCCTCTTTCAAAGGAGTATTTTGCCGGGGAAAAAGAATTTGAACGCATCCTAATCCGCCCCGCGGCATTTTGGGCGGACCGCAATGTCGATATGCTGCTCAATACGCGGGTCATTTCGGTTGATGCGAAGGCCCACAGCCTCACCACCCAAAAGGGCGATACGTTCACCTATGGCAAGTTGATCTGGGCGACCGGTGGCACGCCGCGCATGCCGCCGATACCGGGGCTTGATCTTCCCGGCGTGCAAGGTGTCCGGACTAAAGCAGATGCCGATGCGATGAAACTCGCATCAGAAACAGCACGCCAGATTGTCGTGATTGGCGGCGGTTACATCGGCTTGGAAGCCGCCGCCGTGCTGAGCAAATTTGGCAAAAAAGTTATCCTGCTTGAGGCGCTTGATCGCGTGCTTGCGCGCGTTGCCGGTGAAACATTGTCGCGTTTCTATGAGGACGAACACCGGGCGCACAACGTTGATATCCGATTGGGTGTGACCGTCGAGGCCATCGAAGGTGTTGACCGTGCAACCGGCGTTAGACTGGCATCGGGAGACGTGATCGCAGCTGATCTGGTGATCGTCGGTATTGGCATCATTCCAGCGGTTGAGCCGTTGATCGTGGCAGGGGCGACCGGCGGTAACGGCGTTCTCGTCGACGCGTTTTGCATGACATCCCTGCCAGATATTTACGCAATTGGTGACTGCGCGGCCCATGCGAATGATTTTGCCGACGGCGCAACGATCCGACTTGAATCGGTGCAGAATGCCAATGATATGGCCACGATTGTCGCCAAGGGCATCTGCGGCGACCCGCAAATCTATCATGCAGTGCCTTGGTTCTGGTCAAACCAATATGACCTTAAATTACAAAC
Organism: Sphingomonadales bacterium; assembly: GCA_031409315.1. Classification (GTDB taxonomy): domain Bacteria; phylum Pseudomonadota; class Alphaproteobacteria; order Sphingomonadales; family Sphingomonadaceae; genus Aquisediminimonas. The sequence continues at coordinate 6,095 of JANNWX010000010.1, forward strand.
AATTGGCCTCTCCATCGGCTATGATCAGACCGTGCTGCGCGGCGACACCTCTACACGCAGTTTTTCTGTCATCTATCTCAAACAAGGCCGCATCATCGCCCTCGACTGTGTCAACGCGGTCAAGGATTATGTGCAGGGACGTGCTCTGGTGACCGGCAAGGCGATCATCGCGCCTCACCTTTTGGCAAGCACATCCATCCCGCTAAAGGAATTGGCATCCCGCTAAGGGAATTGGCTGCGGCAAGTTGACCAGAGTCAATTGACTTGCCGGTCCCGTCCTTCCCAATAGGGCGCGCGCAAATCCTTTCGCAAAATCTTGCCGCTCGCATTCCTTGGCAAGGCGGCGATTGTCTCAATCGACTTTGGAACTTTGAACCCGGCAATACGTGTGCGGGTCCAATTTATAACATCATCAGCGTCAATCACCATTCCTGGCTTTGGTGCGCAAAAGGCTTTGACCGCTTCGCCCCATTTGTCATCCGGAACACCGATTACGGCAACTTCCAAAACAGCTGGATGTCCATAAATCGCGCTCTCGACCTCCGCCGGATAGACATTTTCGCCACCCGTAATAATCATGTCTTTGACCCGGTCATGGATGTAGAGATAACCGTCGTCATCAAGGTAACCGGCGTCCCCAGTGCGGACCCAGCCATCACCCGACATGGTTGTGGCCGTGGCGTCCGGCAGGTTCCAATATCCAAGCATGTTGTTGCTCGACCGGGTTACCACCTCTCCAACTTCCCCCAAAGGTAACTCAGCACCGCTGGCATCGACAATCTTAAGCTCGACACCTGGAAGCGGTTTTCCCGCAGAGCGCATTCTTTTGTTGCCGTTCGGGTCATGGTCTTCGGGCGGCAAAATCACGATCGTGCCTGTCGTTTCGGTCATGCCATACGCTTGGATGAATTGGGCACCGAACATCTTGATACATTCGCGCAACAGATCAAGCGGAATGGGTGCCGCGCCGTAAAGGATATATTTCAGCCGGCTATAATCCACTGTGGCACATCGCGGATGGTTGAGCAGAAATTGGAGCGCCGCTGGCACCATGAAGAAACGCGTAACGCCGCCAATTTCGACCGCATCAAATACCCCGTCAGGCGTGAATTCAGCCAATATATATCCCGAAAGTCCAGCCGCCAAGGCCATCACGCCTAGGCCGGTTCCGCCAATATGCGCGCACGGCATAGCGACCAGCACCACTTCGTCATCATCCCATCTGGAATAGGAAAGGTCAGCATCAGCGGTGCTTTTGCGCAGTCCGAACAAGTTCCGGTTCGATAGGATCGCACCCTTTGGATTGCCAGTGGTTCCCGAAGTATAAAGTTGCAATACGGCATCGTCGGCGCCGCATGGGACAAACGGAATCCGATCGCTGTTTGCAATCAGGTCGCGCGCGGCGCCCGATGCATAAACGTGCTCGACATGAACAAGCTGACTGGCAAGCGCCTGCCCTGCTTCATCAAGGCCCGGCCCGGTGAACAACAACTTTGCCTGGGTGTCATTGATAATGAACGCCCATTCCGCTGGGGCCAACCGCCAGCCGACCGGAACCATCACAACACCCAACCGCGCAGCACCGTAAAAGAGGGTGAAATAGAGATCGGAATTCTTGCCCAGCCAGACGATCCGGTCGCCTTTTTTCAACCCGGCTCCAATCAACATGCTGGCAACTAGGGCGGTATTTTCCTCGAGTTCCAGGTAGGTCTGGACACGCACGTCTTCTTGCAATGCCGCCTTGTCAGGCCGCTCACGTGACCAATGCACGATGAAATCGTCAAACGACAAGAGATCAAGTTCTGACATCGCCACTCCTTTGCTAGATGAACACCACGCCTTGGGGCAGCGTAACGTAAATCAAAGCGGATTCAACTTTGACATGCACTAGCGAGGATATTCGTATAGAGGAAAAATTGCATTTGCAGCAGGGCCCGTGTGGCGTTGCTCGTCGCTTACGATGCAATGGCATCGCGCGCTCCTCTCGCCTTGACAGGAAACAAAATCAACTCCGTCACGCTGTGCAAATGTGGCCGAACGTGGGACTAAACATCCACTCAAAGAGTTCAGATCGACTTGTCGCCCATCCTGAAAACCAGCGACAAATTATTTGCAGCCATTTCGATAATCTTATCGACGACAAATCCATAGGAAGCGGCCAGATCGGCAACCTCCTCAACAGAACGCAAACCCCACGCGGGATCCCGGTTTTTGAGCGACGCATCAAATGAAAGATTGCTGGCTGCGGTCGGCACGCTCTGCTGGATATAGGGGCCATAGAGGAACAGTGCCGCCCCCGGCCCCAGCAGGCTCGCTGCGCCGCGAAACAGCCCGACAGTTGCGGCCCACGGGCTGATATGAACCATATTGATGCACAGGATCGAATCCGCGCTCGTCAACGGCCAGGTGGCGTTTGTTGCGTCGAGTTGAATCGGCGTCATGATGTTTGGCAATCCAGCTTCGGCGCACCAAGCCTCAATCGACGCCAAGGCTATCGGATCGGGGTCCGATGGTTGCCAACCCAAAGCCGGAAAACAGTGCGCAAAATGCACGGCATGTTCACCCGTCCCACTCGCCACTTCCAAAACCAGCCCATCGCTGGGCAGTATCTCACGTAATATGTCGACGATACCATCCCGGTTTCGCCTTGTTGCGGGCGCGAAACGCTTTGCTCCGCCGTTACTGCCAGACACGAAGGATTTCGGGTGGATCACTCTGCGGCAACCGCCAATTCCGGGTCTTTCCACACGAGTATAGGTTTGCGCGCGGCAAGCGTTTCATCAAGCCTGCGACGCGGCGCAAAATGAGGCGCGGATTTCAGTGACGGATCACCGGCTTTCGCACGTTCTGCGACACTACGCAGCGCCCCGATGAACTGGTCAAGCGCCGCCTTGCTTTCGGTTTCAGTTGGTTCGATGAGCATCGCGCCGTGCACAACGAGAGGGAAATACATCGTCATCGGATGATAGCCCTCGTCGATCAGCCCTTTGGCAATATCGAGTGTGGTGAAACCGTCCGCAAGTCCGTCATCCGAAAAGAGTGCTTCATGCATGCAGGGCCCGCTATCGCCAAAGGGGGCATCGAGCACATCCTCCAGACTTCGCAGGATATAATTCGCGTTCAAAACCGCATCTTCGGCAACTTGACGCAGGCCGTCTGCGCCGTGGCTCATGATATAGGCCAGTGCGCGGGTAAACATGCCCATCTGCCCGTGAAAGGCGACCATCCGGCCAAAACTATGGCCGTGGTGCTCCGCTGCGCTTTCTTCCTCGACCAGAATATATTCATCGCCGCGTCTGTCGATAAACGGCAACGGCGCAAAGGGGGCAAGCGCATCAGAAAGCACCACCGGCCCAGAACCCGGCCCGCCGCCGCCGTGCGGGGTCGAAAACGTCTTGTGCAGATTGATGTGCATCGCATCGATGCCAAGGTCACCCGGCCTCACCCGCCCTACAATTGCATTGAAGTTCGCGCCGTCACAATAAACAAAGCCACCAGCGCCGTGAACCGCGTCGGAAATGGCCTTCATATCGCGTTCAAACAGGCCGCAAGTGTTTGGATTGGTGATCATCACCCCAGCGATGTCGGGGCCTAGGCGTGATTTCAACGCATCAAGGTCAACGCGCCCCGCCGCCGTGGCCGGGATATTTTCAACCGCATATCCCGCAAAAGCCGCAGTCGCGGGATTGGTGCCATGCGCACTTTCCGGCACCAGAATGACCGAACGGGCATCACCGCGTGCTTCCAGCGCCGCCCGGATGGCAAGGATACCACATAGCTCGCCGTGCGCACCTGCCTTTGGCGACATGGCGACGGCCTTCATCCCGGTCAGCGTGATGAGCCAATGTGCCAGTTCATGGATCACGGCCAGCGCACCTTGCACTGTGGATGACGGTGCCAGCGGATGCACATCGGCAAATCC
>JANNWX010000011.1:0-7891 GCA_031409315.1 Sphingomonadales bacterium
GTTGACCAGTGGCGATAGCGGTTCGCCTTTTTGGTAGCGTTCCAGATTTTCAAGAAAGCGCTGCGCCGAGCGGATGAACATCTTGTCCTGCGAACGGCCCGACAGGTGCATGGTGATATGCGCGTTGTCGAGGCTCCATAGCGGATGGTCGGCGGGGAGCGGCTCGGGGGTGGTGACGTCGAGGAAGGCGGTGGCGATTTGCTTGGTCTGGAGCGCGGTGACCAGCGCATCCTGATCGACAACCGATCCGCGCGCGATGTTGATCAGTGTTGCGCTCGGCTTCATCGCGGCGAGTTCAGCGGCGCCGATCATATTGTCGGTTTCGGGCGTGGCGGGGACGGCGAGGATGACACAGTCGAACTCGCCCAACCGGTCGCGCCATTGGTCGGGGCCGAGCGTGTTCGGGCCGGGGTTGCGGCGCACCAGAGTGACTTCGACGCCGAATGCGTTGAGCCGCTCCTCGACCAGCTTGCCGATTGCGCCATAGCCAAGCAACAGCGCTTTCGAGCCGCATAATTCGACCTTGCCCGGCGAGTCCATCAGCCACTCATGCCGATCCTGCGCGCGCACCACGTCGCGATAACCTTTGGCGACGGTCAGCATCCCCATCACGACATATTCGGCGATGGTAATCGCGTTGATGCCCGCGCCGTTGGTGACCACACAGCCTTGCGCCTTGAGTTGCGCCAGCGGCATACCATCGACACCCGCATAAATGCTGTTCAGCCATTTCATATTGGTCGCGGCACCGATGACGGCGGCCATATCGCCCTTGTCATACATGTCGAACCAGCCGATTTCGGCGAGCGGCGCGAGGGCGAGCCCTTCCTCCTTCGACATATACCAATGCGCCTCGACCCAATCAGGCAGATGTGGTTCGATCAGCGGGCGGACGAGTGCGGAAAGGACGGCGGTGGTTTTAGTCATAATTCACTCCTGCTCGTCATTGCGAGAAGCACAGCGACGCGGCAATCCAGAATGTGCGGAAACCGTCTGGATTGCCGCGCTTTGCTCGCAAAGACAGCTTGCCTAGATTTCAATTTTCCAGTCCCAACCGAGCGGATCGCCGTCCATCACCTCGACACCCTTGGCGATGAGGGCGTCGCGGATGGCGTCGGATTTGGCGAAGTCCTTGTTCGCCCGCGCTTCCTTGCGCTGGTCGAGCAATGCTTTGATTTCGGCTTCTGCGATTTGCGCTGAGACGGGGCGGATGCGGAGGTCTTGGCGGGTGAGGGTTAGCAGGTTGAGGCCTAAGATGGAATCAACTCGGTCAATAATAGCCCATTTTTCTTCAGGCGGTGCTGCTTTGGTTTGTATCGAAAACTCGAAAAGCGGCAGCAGGCTAGCTGTATTTAAGTCAGAGTTTACTTCTTTTTCGATCCAGTCAAAATCCGCCCCAGCCTGTGCTTCCGATTTAAGTTGCTTGGATGTCTGGGGAATCTTTTCAATCAAACCGACCATCCGCTTCAACCGGACAAACGCCGCTTGCAATCCCTCCCAGCTAAACTCCAACTCGCTCCGGTAATGCGCTTGCAGGCACATCAGGCGGTAAGCAAGGGGATGGAAGCCTTTGTCGATCAGCAATTGCAGCCGCAGGAACTCGCCCGATGATTTGCTCATTTTGCCACTGCGTTCGATCAGGAAGTTGTTGTGCATCCAGATATTCGCGCCGCTTGCATCCGAATGGCACCGCGCCTGGTTTTGCGCAATTTCATTGGGGTGGTGGATTTCGCGGTGGTCGATGCCGCCCGTGTGAATATCGAACGGCAGGCCGAGCAAAGCCTCCGACATCACCGAGCATTCAAGATGCCAGCCGGGGGCCCCTATACCCCACGGGCTGTCCCATTCCATCTGCCGCGTTTCACCAGCCGGGGTCTTGCGCCAGATGGCAAAGTCTGCCGCGTGGCGCTTACCCTCGACCGCTTCAATCCGGCCCTCTCCATCATCAGTCTTCGCGCGGGCCAGTGCACCGTAAGTGCTCACCGTTGACGTATCGAAATACAGCCCGTTTTCCAGTTCATAGCAATGTTTGTCTGCGATATTCTGCGCAAATTCGATCATCTGCGGCACATAATCCGTGGCGATGGGCCAGTGTGACGGCTGGCGAATGTTGAGCGCCTTCACGTCGGCCCAATAGGCCTCGGTATAATGTTTCGCGATGTCCCAGATTGACTGCGCCTTTTCCGCCGCCATCTTTTCCATCTTGTCCTCGCCCGCATCGGCGTCGTCGGTTAGATGGCCGACATCGGTGATATTGATGACGTGGGTGAGTTTGTAACCCTTGTAACTGAGCACCCGCCCGAGCGTATCGGCAAAGACATAAGCGCGCATGTTGCCGATATGCGGGTAATTTTAGACCGTCGGCCCGCTGGTGTAGACGCGGGCTTCGCCTGCTTGGACGGGAACGAACGGCTCGATCTGTCGCGTCAGGCTGTTGTAAAGGTGAAGATTGGTCATCACGTTCCATTGCTAGCCAATGACAGCGGCGTCAACGTCTGGAATGGAGGCCCGACCCGGAATCGAACCGGGGTGCGAGGATTTGCAGTCCTCTACGTAACCACTCCGCCATCGGGCCTCACGTGGAGCGACGCCGCCTCTGCGGTGCGCTGGTGCTTCTGTCAACACCCGTTGCGCGTCTTTGCGTTGCAAATAGAAACCGGTTGCGGCAAAGCGCAGCCAACGATTGCTGATTTTCGACCAACGCTGCTTGGCGCGGCCAGTATGCGCCGCTAAAGCGGTGATGCAGACAAGGTGTATTGCATTAGTAAGACAGTTATGCCACGGGGAACCTTAGTGAGCGAACATGATTATAAATTGATGCGCCAGTCAATGGTGTCAAGTCAGCTGCGCACGACCGCGGTTTCTGACCCACGGATTGTTGCGGTGATGCAATCCGTTGCCCGCGAAAATTTTGTCCCTGCCGACCGCAAGGCTTTGGCTTATGTCGATGTTGCCGTGCCATTGGGCAATGGAAGGGCGCTGAACCCACCAATGGTCACTGGGCGATTATTGAACGAAGCCGGCATTTCGGCGACAGACAAGGTTCTGCTCGTGGGGTCTGCCACTGGCTATTGTGCGGCGTTGATTGCAAAACTGGCGGCCTCTGTGGTGGCGCTTGAAACGGACAGGGGTCTGGCGGTTTCCAGCGTCAAAAGCGCGAATGTTTCCCATGTTTGCGGCGATCTTGCCAAGGGTTGGCCCAAATCCGCCCCCTATGACATCATCGTTATCGACGGCGCAGTCGATTCCGTGCCGGCAACGCTTGTCGATCAACTGGTTGATGGCGGCCGCATGGTTGCCGCCGTCGTCGATCAGGGTGTCACGCGGCTCGCTGTTGGGACCAAGATCGGCCATTCACTCGTTCTGGTGCCTTTTGCTGATGCGGATGCGGTGATTTTACCGGGGTTTAATACGCCTGTGGCATTCAAGTTTTGATTGGAATAATGATGCGTAATCGCATGAAATATGGCGTTTTTATCAGTTGTTTTATCGCAGTTTCTTCGTCAAGTGTTTCTGCTGAAACCCTGCGTGAAGCTTTGGCGAAAGCCTATCAATCCAACCCGACGCTAACGGCGGCGCGCGCTGGCCAACGCGCCAATGACGAAAATGTGCCGATCGCCAAATCGCGCGGGATGCCGGGACTGGATGTTTCGGGTTCCTATACGGAAAATCTGGATCGCGCCGTGCCTAGCCCGGCGTCGGCCAACCGGTCTGCTTTTGGTCAGGTAAGCTTTGATGTGCCGCTTTACCTTGGCGGTGCGGTGAAAAATGGCATTCGCGCGGCTGACATTCGCGTTGATGCCGGACAAGCCAATTTGCGCGGAACAGAGGCCAGTCTGTTTAGCTCCGTTGTTGGCGTTTATATGGATGTGCTGCGCGATGAAGCCATTGTCGGGTTGAACGGCAATCAGGTCAATGTCCTCAAAACCAACTTGCAGGCCGCGCGTGACAGGTTTGAGGTCGGGGATCTCACCCGTACTGACGTTGCCCAATCCGAATCGCGGCTCGCCATTTCGCAAAGCCAGTTTGAAAGCGGTAAGGCGCAACTTATCACGAGCCGGGAACGCTATGTGCAATTGGTTGGGAGTGAACCCGTTGCTCTGGAACAGCCTCCGGTGTTGCCAAACCTGCCCGAGACCGCTGAATCGGCGCTTGAAACGGCGCTGGTGAACAATCCTGATCTGCGCGCCGCGAACAAACAGGCCGAAGCTACGCGGTATGACGTCAAGGTGGCACGCGCTGTGCGATTACCCAAAGTGACGGCGGTGGCGAGTGGCAGTTATATTGATAATCTCAATTCAGTCGGGCCGGCGTTCACGCCCAAATTCGGCAGCGCAGCCGCCGGTGTTCAGGTGACGCTCCCGCTGTATCAGGGCGGAGCGGCCAGCGCACAGGTGCGTCAGGCGAAAGAACGGTCAAGCCAAGCGATCGAACAGTCGATCGGGACCGAACGCAGCGTCATATCGCAAACACGGTCGCTCTATGCCAGTTGGCGGGCGTCGAACGCGGTTATCCAGTCGTCGGAAATCGCGGTTGCCGCAGCAACACTGTCGCTTGAGGGCGTTCGCGCTGAAAATAGCGTCGGCAGCCGGTCAATTCTCGATATTCTCAATGCTGAGCAAGAATTGCTCAACGCGCAGGTGCAACTCGTGTCGGCGCGGCGCAATTCCTATGTCGCTGGCTTCTCGCTTCTGGCGGCGATGGGGCAGGCCGAGGCGCGTGATCTGGGCCTAGACGGCGGGGCACTCTACGACCCTGAACTCAATTATAAGAAGGTGCGCAACAACATTGGCGATTGGAACGATGGCCCGGCAATAAAGCCAATCGCAACCCGCACGGTTGACACGAAACCCCAAACGCCCGCATTAACCACATCACCAGCCAAATAGGAGCGCGTGGTGGGGGATATCAGTAACGAACCGTCGATGGAGGAAATTCTGTCCTCGATCAAAAAGATTATCGCTGAAGACAGCGGTCGTACGCCGGTTTCGCCGCGCCGCCATGTGCCGCAAGCCAATAGGGCTGAGACGCAAGCCACCGTAGAAACTGACGAGGATATACTCGAACTCACCGAAAGCGCACCTGTTGACGCTGATGAGGCACCCGAACTTGTGTCTGCAATCGCGGCTGAGGCAAGCCGGAGCGCGCTCGCCTCACTGTCGCGCGTGATAGTGAAGCCGGAAAGCGGCGGCGGTGAAACGCTGGAAGGACTGGTGCGTGAAATGCTGCGTCCGATGCTCAAGGAATGGCTGGACAGCAATCTGCCGGGCATCGTTGAAGGCGTTGTCGCCCGCGAAGTCGCGCGGATCAGCGGGCGGCCTCTCTAAACCCTGACTTGTCACCGTGGCATGTGGCTGGCAAAGGCCGCCAATCATGTCTGAACTGCCTAAAACATTCGATCCATCTGCCATTGAAGCCAAATGGTATGCGCACTGGGAAAGCACCGGCGCGTTCCGCCCTTCGCGCCCGGATGCTGAACCCTTCACCATCGTCAACCCGCCGCCCAATGTCACGGGCAGCCTGCATATGGGCCATGCGCTGGACAATACGCTGCAAGACATCCTCGTCCGCCACGCGCGCATGCAGGGCAAGGATGCGCTATGGGTGGTCGGGACGGATCACGCGGGCATCGCGACGCAGATGGTCGTTGAGCGGCAGATGGAGGCCGCGCAGGATAAGCGGTCCAACTATAGTCGCGAGGATTTCATCAAGAAGGTCTGGGAGTGGAAGGCCGAGAGCGGCGGCGAGATTACGCGGCAATTGCGGCGCTTGGGCTGTTCGATGGACTGGTCGCGCGAGCAATTCACGATGGACCCGCATTTCACCCGCGCGGTCACCAAAGTGTTCGTCGATCTCTACAATACCATTGGGCCTGACGGAAAGCGCCTGATCTACCGCGACAAACGGCTGGTGAACTGGGACCCAAAGCTCAAGACCGCGATCAGCGACCTTGAGGTCGAGACGGTCGAGGTCAAGGGCGGCTTCTGGCACTTCCGTTATCCGCTAGCCGACGGCGTGACGCTGGAGAGCGGCGCGGACCATATTGTGGTGGCGACCACGCGGCCTGAGACGATGCTTGCCGATATGGCGGTCGCGGTGAATGCCGATGATCCACGCTACAAGAGCGTGATTGGAAAGGAGATTTTGCAGCCGATCACCGGGCGGCGGGTTCTGATCATCGCGGATGACCATGCCGATCCGGAGCTGGGCAGCGGCGCGGTGAAGATCACGCCGGGGCATGATTTCAATGACTTTGAGGTGGGGAAGCGGGCAGGGTTTAAGCCCAGCGAGATGCTCAACATGTTCGATGCCGAGGCGAAGGTAGTGCAGACTTCGGACGGGCTGATCCCGGCGGAGTTTGTCGGCACGGACCGCTTTGACGCGCGCAAGCTCGTCGTGGAGCGGATGAAGGCACTCGGCCACCTCGTCCCGCATATCGACAAGGACGGCGCCGAACATGACGCCGAACCGCGCACGATCCAGACGCCGTTCGGTGATCGCGGCGGTGTGGTGATCGAGCCGTGGCTGACCGATCAATGGTATGTCGATGCAGAAAAGCTCGCAGTCGGCCCGATTGCGGCGGTGAAGGATGGGCGGATCGAGATTGTTCCCAAATCTTGGGAGAAGACTTGGTTCAACTGGATGGAGAATATCCAGCCTTGGTGTGTGTCTCGTCAGCTTTGGTGGGGGCATCGGATTCCGGCTTGGTATGGGCCGGTTCTAGATGAGGAAGGTATCGAAACAAATCTCAGCGACATGTCGAAGAACAGGGTCTTTGTCGATGTTGACTGGGAGTCGGCGCGTAAGCAGATGACGGCCTATTATGGCGACGACTGCAAGTTCGCTATGACTTCGACGTGGGGCGATTTCTTAGGCCGCAACATTGAAAACATGTCGAAGCGGATGAGTGGGGATCAGACACGGGATCGAGAATTTGTGATTCTAAGGGACGAAGACGTCCTCGACACATGGTTCTCCTCCGCCCTCTGGCCCTTTGCGACCTTGGGGTGGCCGGGAGACGAAGTTTCGGGGACAGTTTTGGGCACTAGCGGAGTTGTCCCCGAGATGGTTGGGGAAACTGTCCCCGAAACTTCGTCAGCACCGAACCTCCTCTCCCGCCATTACCCAAACGACGTCCTTATCTCTGGCTTCGACATCCTCTTCTTCTGGGATGCCCGCATGGCGATGCAGGGGATGCATTTCATGGACCAGCCCCCGTGGAAAAAGCTCTACCTCCACGGCCTCGTCCGCGCCGCAGACGGCTCTAAAATGTCCAAATCCAAGGGCAATACCGTCGATCCGCTGATCATGATGGACCAATATGGCACCGATGCGCTGCGTTTCTTCATGGCGGCGATGGAAAGCCAGGGGCGCGACATCAAGATGGATGAGGAGCGGGTCAAAGGCTATCGCAACTTCGCAACCAAGCTGTGGAATGCGGCTCGTTTTGCCCAAGCCAATGGGATTGGGGCGTCGGCTTCCGTCGCTGCGCCAGAGGCGACGCTGGCAGTCAACCGCTGGATCATCGGCGAAGTCGTCGAGACGCTGGAGAAACTGAACAAGGCGTTCGATGAACTGCGCTTCGACGCGATGGCCGACGCCATCTACCATTTTGCTTGGGGGACGTTCTGTGATTGGTATCTCGAACTGATCAAGCCCGCTTTTGTCGACGGCGAAAAGCAAGAGATGGACGCCGAGTCCAAGGCCGTCGCTGCGTGGGTATTCGATCAAATCCTCGTGATGCTCCACCCGTTCATGCCCTTCATCACCGAAGAGCTTTGGGGATCGATGGGCGCGCGCGGCGGCAACCTGCTGATCCATGCACATTGGCCGGAGCCGACAGTTCAACGGGACGCTAGCGCTAGTGGTGAAATCAACTGGCTGATCAGCG
>JANNWX010000012.1:0-20627 GCA_031409315.1 Sphingomonadales bacterium
TGAGATTATTTCAGTCTGGATGCTTGATCCGCGCGCCCTTTCTGGTTATTGACAAACATGTAAGTATTGTTGTGCCACGGGAGTCCCTATGCCCTACGCTGATCGTTTCGCCGCCAATCCGCACTGGATACAGACCCTAAACCGCAAGAATCTGGAACATGTTCCTGGCCGCACCGGTCTGCCGTTTATTGGTACTACGTTTGAGCTGCTGCGCGATCCGCCAGCCTTTACCAAAAAAATGGTCGACAAATTCGGCAAAGTCTACCGCGCCGACAATTTTGGCGGGCGGTTCGTGACTTTGGTCGGAGCTGAAGCGAATGAACTGGTCTTGTTCGACCGTGACAAGCTTTTTTCGTCCGAACAGGGCTGGGGCCCGACACTCAATCAGCTTTTTCCACGCGGCCTGATGCTGATGGATTTTGATAAACACCGCGTCCACCGCAAAGTCCTATCTGTGGCCTTCAAGCCCGCGCCAATGAAACGTTATGCCGAGGCGCTCAATGCAGGCATTTCGTCGCGGATCAACGACTGGAGCGGGAAAAGTTTCCGCTTCTATCCCGCGATCAAGGAATTGACCCTCGATCTTGCAGCGACATCCTTTCTCGGTATCCCGTGGGGGCCGGACGCGCAGAAAATCAACAAAGCTTTTGTCGATATGGTGCAGGCGTCGATCGCGGTGATCCGGGTGCCATTGCCGGGAACCAAAATGGGTCGCGGTGTGGCTGGCCGCAACTATCTGGTCGACTATTTTAGCAAGATCGTGCCAGAGCGCCGGGCATCGGCGGGCGACGATATGTTCACCCAGATTTGTCAGGCGAAGGATGATGACGGCAATTACCTGACCGACGGCGAAATTGTCGATCATATGAATTTCCTGATGATGGCCGCGCACGACACAATCACATCATCGGTGACGTCGATGATGATGCTGCTTGGTAAAAATCCCGAATGGCAAGACCGGTTACGCGACGAAATGAACAGTCTTGGCCTGAACGGTGAAGCCCTTCCCTATGAACGGATCGATGATCTTGTTCTAACCGATTATGCCTTCAAGGAAGCCATGCGCCTGATCCCGCCGGTGCCCAGTCTGCCGCGTCGCGCGCTCAGAGAGTTTGAATTTGGCGGCTACACCATTCCACTGGGCACTTTCATCGGCATTCAACCGTCCTTCGTCCACCGCATGGCCGAATATTGGCCCGACCCCGATCGCTTCGATCCGATGCGGTTCGCGCCCGAAGAGGTGCGCAAACGTCACAAATATGCATGGGTGCCCTTTGGCGGCGGGGCGCATATGTGCCTTGGGCTGCACTTTGCTTATATGCAGGCGAAAATCTTTTTCTGGCATCTGCTCTCCACCCACCGGATCGAGATTGATCCCAAGGCGTCGGACGATTGGCAACCATGGCCGATCCCGCAGCCGCGCGACGGATTGCCAATCAAACTGGTCCCCCTTGACGGCTGAGCTTTTGCGCCTTAGTGTAGTAATATAGCAATACACTAAGGCGGCCTTCATGACTGTGCAAATCTGGAAGACTATGGCGCTTGTCACCTTGCTTTCTCTGGGCGTGTCGGCGTGCGGATCAAAGCATGACAAAGATGAGCATGGAACAACAATCACCGTCGATGCCAAAGACCATGATGGCAAATCTGTTCAGGTGAAAGCTGACGGCGAAACCGGGCGGGTTGCTATCAATGTTCCCGGCTTTGACGCCAATATCAAATTGCCCAAGGTTCTGCTGGATCATGAGAATTTCGATATTGACGGTGTGAAACTCTATCCCGGATCAAAGATCGACACCGTCAACGTCAATGCCGATGATCGCGGCGGCAAGCACAAGGCCATTGTTAAGATCGGCTTTTCGGCACCGTCAGATCCTGCCATTGTTAGCGCATGGTTCCAAAAGGCGCTTGCCGACAAATCAATAGCCGCCAAGGTGACGGGCAATTCCCTAGCCGGCACAACGCGCGACGGCAACGCGTTTACAATCGACTTTGCGGCTGGCGCTGCCGAGAAGACGGCGGGCATCATCACCATCACGGATGAAACCGAATAACGGCGCACGTTAACGACGATTCACAGATCATTAACCCTATCTGTTACGATTTGTTTAACCTTTACCATTCAATAACCATCCCGATATCCGGGAGTTTTTAATGGGCCGCTTTGCTACATCATCCGTCCTTGCGCTTTGCCTTGGTGCACTGAGCGCATGTGGTGGCACGGCGGGCAAGGATGCCGAGCAACTTGACGCGTCTTTGCTGGGCAAAGGAAATACGAGCGATCCGGCGCTGACGGCGGCGCTAGAGGACCAGATCATGGTCGATCCGGCCTTGACCGGTCAGTCCAATGCCAATGCGATCCGGCCCAGTGATGAGCCGATGCAAGCACCGGTCCCCTCAGAAAAGGACGTCGATCCGTCGCTTGCCGGAAATGGAAAAACCCTTGGCCAGTTGGCGGCACAGCAGGCACAGATCAGCAAGGACAATTTCAACGGCTGCGGACTTGATGTCGATTATTCGATGGTCTGGTCCACCCGCCTGCCGTCCGGCCTTCCGCTCTATCCGCAATCACGCGTTGTGGAAGCGGCTGGTAGCGACACCAATGGCTGCAAATTACGTGCAGTAACCTTTACCAGCACCGCCGCTCCCCGCACGCTGATCGACTATTATTTGGACGCGGCGAAACGCGCCGGTTATGCCGCCGAACATAGCGCACAAGGCACCGAAAATCTCGTGTCCGGCACCCGCAACGACGGCGCGGCATTCTATGTGATCCTGTCGGCGCGCCCGAACGGCGGGGTCAGCGCCGATCTGGTGACCAATCAGGGAATTTGATCTAGCGGCGATAACCGGTCGCCCAGCATTTTCCGTAAGCTCGTAAACACGGGTTCATCCCGCCGATAAAAGGTCCATTTCTTGATCCTTTTGGGGATCAATAATCCAGAATCCACCAATATCTTTAGGTGCTGGGCCGTCGTAGGCTGCGATAGGCCCAGTTTTTCGCCAATCAGCAACGCGCAGACGCCGTCGTCCACCAGATCGCCGTCCACTTGCGGCCGGAAATGCACGCGCGGCGCTTTCAGCCAGTCAAGAATGAGCAACCGTTGCGGGTTGGCGATGGCCCGGACCTGACGTTCAAAGTGATCAGACATCATCATTTCATATTGTTATATTGCAATATAACGAATTTACTGTAAACAACACATCCTGACAAGGAGAATCGAATATGGTCTGCGCCCGTGCGTTCAAACAGGTTGATGTGTTCACCGCCAAGCCGCTGTTTGGAAACCCGGTTGCGGTTGTGCTCGACGGTGAAGGCTTGTCTACCAAACAGATGCAGCAATTTGCGCAATGGACAAATCTTTCCGAAACCACATTCGTATTACCGCCCAGCGCGCCCGGGGCGGATTATCATCTGCGAATCTTTACACCTAATTTTGAACTGCCCTTTGCAGGTCACCCGACACTGGGATCGGCGCATGCCGTTCTGGACGCCGGGCGCGCAAAACCCAATAATGGTAAATTGATCCAGCAGTGCAAGGTCGGCTTGATCGAGATTGCGGTGCCAAATGATTGGCAGTCGGCTGGCCTGTCCTTCCGCCTGCCCGCCCACCAGATCAGGCCAGCGCCCGACGCAGCGGCCCTGATTGCGGCAATGGGGTTCGGCCAATTGAAACGTGATCCCGCCATCGTAAACGTCGGCCCGCATTGGGTGATTGCAGAATTTCAGACGCCTGCTGATGTGTCCGACTTAAAGCCCGATCTTGGCGCACTTGCCGGTTATGACCGCACCCACAAAACAACCGGCCTGACCGTTTTCGCCGAAAGTGGTGACGGGCAAGGCGGGATCATCGTCCGCTCGTTTGCCCCGCTTGACGGTATTTCCGAAGACCCGGTGTGCGGCAGCGGCAACGGATCGGTCGCCGCTTTTCGGCTGGAAAGCGGATCGGTCAGCATCGGCGATGTTTATACCGCCAGCCAAGGCCGCGAAATCGGACGCGACGGCAAAATCTTCGTCCGCTATACCCGTGACGGGATCCATATCGGCGGCAATTGTGTCACCTGTATCGATGGGACGCTGACCCTGTAGCTAATCTGTGCGCCAGACGCTAAGGCACCGCCATGCATCCTCTTTTTCCTGTAATGGCCGGTGGCGCGATCGGTGCTGGCCTCCGTTATCTCACTGGTAACGCTGTGTCGGCACGACTTGGCGTGGCCTTTCCCTGGGGCACGTTGCTTGTCAATCTTGCCGGCGGTTTCATGATGGGCCTGCTGGCCGGACTTGTCCTGCGCGGGCAGGCGAGCGAAACGATGCGCCTGTTTGCCGGCGTTGGCGTCCTTGGCGGATTTACAACTTTTTCCGCATTCAGCCTTGAAAGCTGGCAATTGATCGAACGGGGGCAGGTCTGGCTTGCGGGCGGATACGGCCTGGCATCGGTGATCGGATCGATCATCGCGCTTGCAGGTGGGTTTTGGCTGGTGCGCACGTGAGCGACATCGTCCGCACCTTTACCGTTAAGCCCGATGATGACGGCATCCGGCTGGACCGCTGGTTCAATCGGCATTTGCCCGACGCCACTTTCAACCTTGTTTCGCGCTGGGCGCGCACCGGGCAAATTCGCATCAACGGCAAACGCGCAACCCCGGGTGACCGGATCGAGGTTGGCCAGCAAATCCGGGTGCCGCCAGCCGAAACTGTCGTGCGCGCCGACGGCAAACCGGCCCCTCCCCCCCGCGCCAAAAAGCAGCGGCCAGAACTAAGCGAAGACGAATCGGCCTTTGCGCAAAGCCTGGTGATCCACAAGGATTCCGCCGCACTCGTCCTGAACAAACCACCCGGCCTTGCGACCCAGGGTGGCACCAAGACGACCGAACATGTCGACGGCTTGCTAGACGCTTTGTGGTTTGAAATCGATGGCCGACCCAAACTGGTCCACCGGCTCGACAAGGATACATCGGGCGCTTTGCTCGTCGCCCGGACCGCAAAGGCCGCCGCCCATTTCGCCAAGGCCTTCTCCAGCCGCACCGCGCGCAAAGTCTATTGGGCGATTATCGTCGGCGTGCCCGACGTGCATGACGGTGTTATCGAACTGCCTATTGCCAAACAGCCGGGCAGCGGCGGCGAAAAAATGCACGTCAATGAAAAGGAAGGGGCCGCCGCTCGCACCCGGTACCGCGTCATTGAACGCGCAGGCAATACAGCGGCGTGGGTCGAACTTCAGCCCTATACCGGGCGCACCCACCAATTGCGCGTGCATATGGCGGCGATTGGCCACCCGATTGTCGGCGACGGCAAATACGGCGGGCGTGATGCGTTCCTGACCGGCACAATCAGTCGCAAGATGCACCTCCACGCCCGGCGAATCCGGGTCGACCATCCTGACGGAATACAAATTGATGTCCGCGCCGAATTGCCGGTGCATATGGCCGAAACGATTGAGCAATTGGCGTTCGATATTGAATTGGGCGACGCGATGATCCTTGATGAGGTCAAGTTCAAAGATACCGCCGAAGGCAAGAAAAGGATCGCCAAGAATATCGCCAAGTCAGCCCGCAAGGAGCGCAAGGGCGAACGGCGCAGCCGGGGCAAGCGCGCGTGATGCACCCCAATTCCAACTTCAGATGGGATGATCGGGACGTCCTGCGCGGATTTGCCCGCGACATCGGTTTCGGCATGCTGTTCGCCGCAACCCCGGACGGCCCGCGCGTCGCGCATCTGCCGTTCGTCTTTCTGGATGATGACCGGATCGGCGTGCACCTTGCGCGCGGCAACGGCCTGACCAAACATCTGGACGGCGCAGAAGCCTTATTCGTCATCAACGGGCCCGACGCCTATATCAGCCCTGAGTGGTATCAGGCGGGCCATGATCAGGTGCCGACCTGGAATTATCTGGCGCTTGAATTACAGGGGCAGATTACGAAGATGGATCATCAGGCCCTGATCGACCAAGTTGACGCGATGACGCAGGAACAAGAGGGCCGCCTGCTTCCCAAGCCGGTCTGGACGCGGGGTAAAATGCCCGCTGGCCTGTTCGACAAGATGACGGGCGCAATCACCGGTTTTGAAATGCGGATCACCGCGTGGCGCAGCACTGCCAAACTTGGGCAGAACAAATCACCCGAAGTGCGCGGCAACGCCGCCGATGCCTTGGAAGCGCAAGGGCAGCGGGCGATGGCCCATCTGATGCGCACCCTGCCGCAATGACCAACCGGCTGGCCTTATTCGTCCAAGCTTACCTGAACTTGACTCTCGCTTATTATGTAGTTACATAATTGAATGGTTGTTGAATTTGATCCGACAAAGCGATTGGCGACGTTGCAGGATCGAGGATTGGATTTCGCCGATGTTGCCCGTGTCTTTGATGGGCCCCTATTAACGCTTGAGGATGATCGTTTCAGCTATCCAGAACCACGATTCCAGACTTATGGGCTATTGGATGGTCGGTTAATCATGTTTGCGTGGACGCCAATCAAAAACGGTGTTCGCGTTTTTTCGCTGAGGAAGTGCAATGCGCGAGAACAGAAAAAAATTGCCCCCAAATTGGACTGATGATGGTCTTGCCGAATGGACCGATGATCAGATTGACCGTGCCGAGCTGCGCGTGGCGGGAAAGGTTGTTCGTCCGGCATCTGGCACACTCACGAAAGTTGGTCGCCCGCCACTCGGCGATGCCCCGAAAAAACAAGTGACGCTGCGGCTTGATGCTGATGTGATTGACCGATTCCGGGCAAGCGGTAAGGGCTGGCAATCGCGGATAAACCAGACCTTGCGTAAAGCAGCAGGCGTTTGATTCTATTTCCGACAGGGCGTGTATGACCAAACGGCTGGCTTTGTTCGATTGCGACGGCACTTTGGTGGATAGCCAACATAATATCTGCGTCTGTATGGAGGATGCCTTTGTCATTTCAGGGCTGACCCCACCGGACAGGGCGGCGACGCGGCGGGTGGTTGGTCTGTCACTTGTTGAAGCGATGCAGATATTGTTGCCGAATGCGGAATATGGTCTCCATCGGCAATTGGCCGAGGATTTCAAGATTGCGTTTCAGCGTCTGCGCAGCCGCGGACAGATCGATGAGCCGCTGTTTGAAGGAATTGTGGCTGCGCTCGACGCGCTGGACGCTGCGGGCTGGGCACTGGGCGTGGCGACAGGAAAATCGGATCGCGGGCTTGCGCTGTGCCTTGACCATCACGGACTAGCCGACCGGTTCATCACGCTGCAGACGGCGGATCGCCATCCTTCAAAGCCGCATCCGTCTATGGTTTTTTCGGCAATGGCTGATGCGGGCGCAACGCCTGCAACCACTGTCATGATCGGCGACACCAGTTTTGATATGTCGATGGGCATGGCCGCTGGCACCCGCGCGTTAGGGGTTGATTGGGGCTATCATGACGCCCACGAGCTGATCGCGGCTGGCGCCTATCATGTCGTGGCGGAACCGGCACATTTATGGGAAGCAATGCAATGACTGAGGAACAAGCAAAAAAGCGTTTCATGCTGCTCAACCTGGTCCGGTTGGGCGCGATCATCATGGTCGCACTTGGCATGGCCAACATCGCAGGTAAGCTGTTTGCCGATCTGGCGCCCTGGCTTGGCTATGTTCTACTGGTCGTCGGGGCGGTCGATTATTTTCTGGCCCCGGTCATCCTCAAACGACACTGGCGAAACGGCGATCAATGAAGCGGTTTTACACGGCTGTTGAGGTCACAGCCGAAAATGGCATTCTGCTCGACCGCCGCCCGGTGCGAACACCCGCAAAGGCTCAGCTGATCTTGCCCAACCCGATATTGGCGGCGGCCGTTGCCGAGGAATGGCGCGCGCAGGGCGACGATATTGATCCGCACAGCATGCCGCTCACTGGCCTTGCCAACGCAGCAATAGACCGGGTTGCGCCCGACACGACACTCTTTGCGTCCGGCCTGTCGGCTTACGGCGAGAGCGAGTTGCTATGCTACCGCGCCGCCGAACCGCCGACGCTTGTCGAACGCCAGAATGCGGTCTGGAATCCCTTGCTAGAGTGGGCGCAGACACGCTTTGGCATCAGCTTCACCGTTGTGACCGGCATCATACACCAGCCCCAACCATCCAAAACACTGGCCCGCCTGTCAGTGGCCATGGCGGCGCATGACTCTTTCCAACTCGCTGCGCTGTCGCCTATCGTCACGATCGGCGGATCGCTGGTGCTCGCTCTTGCCGTGGCCGAGGGCGCGCTGACGCCAGAGTCGGCATTTGACGCCGCGCATCTTGATGAACTGTGGCAGGAGGAAATGTGGGGCGCGGATCATTTCGCGCTGCTGAGCCGCGCCGCCCACCGCACCGATTTTCTGGCTGCATGCACGTTTTTTGAACTGACGTGATGACGCAGATACGGCGTAATTCAAGCCCTCCTTGACTATCATGGCGATCATATTCTATTATATATATCGTCAATAAGGAGCTTGCCATGATCGAAAAAGTCGACCGCACCTTTGGTGAAAAGTTTCTGACCAGCGTTGATGATTTTTACGGCTACGGCATCCACATGCTGTTTAATGATTGGTGGGAAAAAGCCCCCGCCGACGCAATCACCAAATATGAGCGAGCGATTTTGGACCATCCCGAACAGGGACCGTTGGCGCGCGAAGGCTGGTATGCCGAACCGTTCAGCCTGAACCAACTACAAGGCTATGCACCCGGCACGTTGGGCCACGCCTATCTGCGCTTCATGGTCGACAACGGGCTGGTTGAACGGCTGGCGCTTGGTTACCGCGAATTGCACGAAGAATTCGAAGCATCGGGCAAGCTCGATTCGATGCCAGAAATCATGAAATATAAGGTGTTGCGCGGTTACCAGACCCATGATTTGCACCATGTGGTGATGGATTGCCCGCCAACCCCGTTTGGTGAATTGACGTTGCAGGCGTTTGAACTGGCCCAGATGGACTTTCCGTATGCGGCGATGTGGATTTCGGTGGTGACGGCGCACATGGCGCTGGTTGATCCTTATCTCATCAAACCGGCGATGGATGCGATCACCGATGGCTGGGCTTACGGGCGAAAATCCCGCAGCATCCAGTTTGTCAAATTTGAACACATGCTTGATCGCCCCTTGGATGATGTGAGGCGCGAATACAGGCTAGATCGCAACCGGGCAATGGTCCATTCTCCTCAAATCAACGCGCCCGAACTGCTTGCCAAGGCCGCGTGACCGAATAAGCCCAGAATCCAGTTGACACTCGGCCCTCTCTTGCCCTTTACGCAAACGTAAAGCAGCGAGAGGATAGCAATGAATTTCCAATTTTCGGATGAAGCCGAAGCCCTGCGTGATCAGGCGCGGCGCTTCCTTGATGACAAAGCGGATCGGCCCAAGGCGCGGGCAGTGATGAATTCTGGCGTAAGCCATGACGTTCAGCTTTGGGCAGAAATTGTCGCGCTTGGCTGGACCGCGCTGCGCATTCCTGAGGAGCATGGCGGCCTTGGGCTTTCGGTGCTTGAGCTTTGCGTCCTTGCTGAAGAGATCGGACGCGCCCTTGCCCCTGTTCCCTTTAGCTCGTCGGTGCTGCTCGCAACCGAAGCCCTGCTGCTTGGCGGGACAGAGGCGCAGAAATCCAAATGGCTACCCAAGCTTGCCGATGGTTCAGCCGTCGGCGCTGTCGCCTTGGCCGAAGGAACGGCACCGCCGGGCACCCGTTCTGGCATCAAAGTCGTGGATGGCAAGGCGACCGGCGTGAAAGCCCCGGTGCCCGACGCCGCAATTGCGGACTTTATCATATTGTCGGCGCAAGACGGGCTCTATCTGGTTGAAACCGACGTAACTGGGATCAGCATTGATGCGGTGGAAACGATCGACATGGTGCGTCGCTCAAGTCGACTGACGCTTGCCAATGCCGTCGTGGAGCCTTTGGACGGCGGCCGAGCAACGCTAGATGCCTTTCTCCAGTCATCGGCCATTCTGCTTGCTTTTGAAGGGCTTGGCGGCGCGGATCAGGCGATGGAAATGGCGGTTGCTTACGCCAAGGAACGCGTCGCGTTCGGGCGTAAAATCGGCGGCTATCAAGCCGTCAAACACCGCGCAGCCGATATGTATATCAAGAACCAGCTTGCCCGGTCGCATGCTTATTACGGTGCTTGGGCTCTGTTAACCGGCGCGCCGGAATTGGCTCAGGCTGCGGCGGGTGCCCGCGTCGCAGCTCTTGATGCGTTTCAGTTTGCAGCCGAAGAGAATGTCCAGCTGCACGGCGGCATTGGCTTTACCTGGGAAAGCGATTGCCAATTTTACTATCGCCGCGCCCGGATGCTCAGCGGAACACTTGGATCAAAAGCCCATTGGTCAGACGCTCTGGTCCGCGCACTTGAACAGCGCAACACGATGATGGCGGCATAAGGAGACGATCATGAACTTCGATGACACAACAGAAGAAGCCGCTTACCGCGCGCAAGTGAAAACATGGCTTAACGCCAACAAGGCGGCGATCCGCCCCGAGGACCATTCGTCCCGTGCAGATGCGGTTGCCGGAGCCAAAGTCTGGCAATCGCTCAAATACGATGCGGGCTATGTTGGCATAACATGGCCCAAAGCGGTCGGCGGCCAAGGCGGCAACGCGATGCAGCAAATCATCTTCAATCAGGAAGAAGCAAAATATGACGCGCCAACGGGCCTCTATGCCATCGGCCTTGGCATGTGCATCCCAACCGTATTCACCCATGCCCTCTCGCCAGACATAGCCGCACGTTATGTGCCCGCCGCAATGAAGGGTGAAACGGTGTGGTGCCAATTGTTTTCGGAACCCGCATCCGGATCTGACCTGGCCGGAGCACGCACCCGCGCTGAACAAAACGGTGACGAATGGGTGATCAACGGCCAGAAAGTCTGGACCAGCGGCGCGCACCTATCTGATTTTGGGATTGTCGTTTGCCGCACAGACCCGAGCGTGCCCAAGCATAAGGGCCTGACCATGTTCATCGTCGACATGAAAGCCCCCGGCGTCGACGTGCGCCCGATCAGGCAAATGTCGGGTAGCAGCGAGTTTAACGAAGTTTTTTTCACCGACGTCCGGATAAAGGATACGCACCGGCTTGGCGCGGTCGGCGATGGCTGGAAAGTATCGCTCACCACGTTGATGCACGAACGGCTCGCAGTGGGCGGCAAACCGGCCAGCGCACCCGGCGTTCAGGAAATGATCGAGCTCGCCCGCGCGATTGATCTGGAAGAAGGCAATGCGCTTGAACAAAGTCATGTCCGGCAGAAAATCGCCGAAGCCTATATCAATGACCGCGGTATTGCGCTCACCCGGATGCGGACCATTTCCGCGCTGTCATCAGGTCGCGCACCGGGACCTGAATCGTCAATCTCCAAAGTCGTGGTGGCAAAAACCATGCAGGATATGGGCAGTTTCGCCGCCGACCTTGCCGAAGGTGCGGGCATGATGACAGGCGCGGATTTGCCGCACTTGTCGCGTTTTCAGGGCAGCTATATCGGCGCGGCTGGTCTGCGCATCGCGGGCGGCACAGACGAAATCCTGCGCAACATCATCGCCGAGCGTGTCCTCGGTCTGCCCGGCGACATCCGGCCTGATAAGGACATTCCGTTCAGTGAGGCGACAAAGCTGGGATAAACATCAGGGCGTCGGGCTGTTTTTCGCTGGCTCGACGACCGAAAACAGCTTTTTCAGCATCCGCCGAACGAGAAGTATCGCAAACACCGCGCCAATGCCGAGCGCCACCGCGACAACCACGGCGGCAACCGGATTGCTAAGAGACAGAAATAGCAAGCCACCAGTG
Source organism: Sphingomonadales bacterium (assembly GCA_031409315.1). Classification (GTDB taxonomy): domain Bacteria; phylum Pseudomonadota; class Alphaproteobacteria; order Sphingomonadales; family Sphingomonadaceae; genus Aquisediminimonas. Next base: position 11,760 of record JANNWX010000012.1, read on the forward strand.
ACGACATCTTCACCGGTTGATACGGCGATATTGCTGAATGGTTCAGGGCTAGCATTCACGACCGCGCGGGTTCCCGCTTTCGCGCCGTGGCTCATCAGCGCCGCGCCGCCACCCAACAGCAGTGCGACGACTTGCCAAGCGGTGTCCGACGGATCGACAATCGCCATGGCCAGAAGCGCGCCGCCAATTGGCCGGATGGCCGTATGAACCGAATCCCATAGCGAATCGAGCCAAGCGACTTTGTCGGCAAAAAATTCGGCAAGCAGCCCGATGCCCGACGCACCGATCACCCAAGGATTGGCAAGCACCGCCAGACTTTGCAGATGTTCGGGTGTATCGATCAGGCCGTAGCGCATCGCCAGCCCGGTGCCAAACACACACAAATACATGCGCCATCCGGCCAACAGGCTGACACTTCCGGCGACGCCAAGCAACTCGATGATGCCCATGTTTCATTCCCCTACAATAGTGTTGCGTAAAGCTGCCACGCCTCTTCCCTGTGCGCAATGATAAGGTTAGGCAGGGGGCATGACTGATCTGGATACAAGCGGCATGGTGCCCGCAACCCCGGCGGCGACTTTGGTGTTGTTTCGGGACCGAACGGGTGCATCGCCCGAACTGTTGATGGTCGAACGGGCGTCGACAATGGCCTTTGCCGGGGGGGCGATTGTCTTTCCGGGTGGCAAGATCGATGCTGATGACCATTTGGTTGCGGCGCGCTATCCTGACGTCGAACCGGAATGCGCCGCCGCGCGCGTTGCCGCCATCCGTGAGACGATAGAAGAAAGCGGCATTCCGATTGGTGTGGCGGGGGCACCCAACGCCCGCTGGCTAGGTGAGGCGCGTACCGCCCTCCATGCGCAGCAGCCATTCAGCGCCTTGCTCGACGCAGCCGCGCTCTCTCTTGATCTGGATGCGCTGGTGCCATTCGCGCGCTGGCGGCCCAATTTCCGGGAAACCAGGGTGTTCGACACCCGTTTCTATATCGCGCGCGCCCCCGATGACTTGCCCGAAGCCATTGTTGATGAGACAGAGAATGTCCGCACGTTTTGGGACAGCGCGCAGGATACGATTGACGCTGCACTGCGCGGCGACGTGCATGTGATTTTTCCCACTCACCGCAATCTGGAAAGGCTGGCCCTGTTCGATTCCTTCGACGCGGCGCGCAGCCATGCCGACGCCATTCCCGTGCAGATGGTGACGCCGTGGATCGAAGAGTTAAACGGCATGCGTCATATCTGCATTCCCGAAGGGCTTGGCTACCCCGTTACTCGCGAATCGTTCCAGACGGCAAAGCGCGCCGGGGATTAGCGGTCCCGCAAGGCTGAAATCGTCGTTCCTGCCGAAATGCGTTCGGGATCGGTTTTCAAATGCAGCATGCGTAGCCCTTTATGCGCCATAGCGCGGGCCAGCGCAGGCGCAAAATCTGCGGTCGTTTCAACCGTTTCTGCCCAGCCGCCATAGGCCCGCGCCAACGCCGCAAAATCGGGGTTATGCAACGTTGTGCCGCTGATCCGCGACGGATATTCGCGCTCCTGATGCATCCGGATTGTGCCGTAGATGCCGTTGTCAATCACCAGCACCAGCAGATTGCAGTCATATTGCATCGCCGTTGCCAGTTCTTGCCCGTTCATCATGAAATCACCGTCACCAGCGAGCGCCACAACACAGCGATCAGGATGGCGCAGGGCTGCGGCAATCGCGGCAGGCGGCCCATAACCCATCGCCCCCGCCGTTGGGGCCAATTGCGTGCCGGGGCCGCCATACGGCCAATATCTGTGCCACCAGCCGCCAAAATTTCCAGCTCCGTTGCAAATGATCGTGTCCACCGGAAGCTGTTCGCGCATTGCAGCGACGCACATACCGAGATCGACTTTGGTATCGAACGGCGCAGCGGTGTTCCATTCAAGCCACTCATCATGCGCAATCGCACCCGCCGTCAAACCCACAGCCGGTGCCCGGAGCGCGGCGGCCGCTTTGGCGAAGCTGGTCATATCGGCGCAAATGGCCAGGCCGGTCTGATAAACATGGTTGAACGCGTCCGGATCAGGGTGCACGTGGATAAGGATTTGTCCCGGATGATCGGGTGTCACGAGCGTATATCCGTCCGTTGTTGCCTCCCCCAGACGCGCGCCAACCGCCAGAACAAGGTCAGCCGCCTTGATCCGCGCCGTCAGCTTTGGATTGGGTCCGTATCCAAGATTTCCCGCCCATACGCTGCTGTCATTGGCCATCGCGTCCTGACGCCGGAAACCCGCAGCAACCGGCAACCCCCACTTTTCCGCAAAAATCTGAAAATCACGCGCCGCTTCGGATGTCCAACCAGCGCCCCCGATGACCGCCACCGGCGCTTTCGCAGCCGCAAGCAGCTCTGCCATATTTTGTAACACTGCGCTGTCCGCCGCCTGCACCACTGGCGCTACGGCAGGGCGGTCCACCGCGTCGACACTATCGCACAGCATATCTTCGGGCAGGGCAATCACCACCGGACCCGGACGGCCAGACATCGCCACCGAATAGGCCCGCGCGACATATTCCGGGATCCGTGCCGCATCGTCGATCCGCAGCACCAGCTTGGCAAGCGGGCCGAACATCGCCGTGAAATCGACCTCCTGAAACCCTTCTCGGTCACGCATCGCGCGATCAACATCGCCAATGAACAGGATCATCGGCTGGCTATCCTGCATCGCCACATGGACGCCGATCGAGGCGTTGGTCGCGCCGGGGCCGCGTGTCACGAACGCAATGCCCGGCCTGTTGGTGAGCGTGCCATCCGCGCAGGCCATGAAGGTGACGCCGCCCTCTTGACGACACACGATATTCTGGATTCCCGGCGTGTCGTGCAACGCATCGAGCACGGCAAGAAAACTCTCCCCGGGAACTGAAAAAATGCGGTCACAGCCCTGGATCACAAGTTGATCGACCAAGATGCGGCCGCCGGTGCGTTTGCCAGTGCTGTTTACGGAGCTTTTGATTGTCATGCCTGATGAATTGCCTTTGTGACATAATATCCGTCAAGCCCTTCGGGTCCGCCTTCGCTACCAAAACCTGATTCTTTCACACCGCCAAAGGGCGTGTCATTGCCACTGATACCAAATGTATTGATGCCAACCATTCCTGTTTCCAGCGCATCGCCAATCAAGTTTGCGCGACGGCCATTTTCGGTGAAGGCGAACGCAGCGAGACCATATGGTAGGCTGTTGGCCTGTTCGATCACTTCGTCAAATGTCTCGAACGGGCGGCATACAGCGACCGGGCCAAATGGTTCGTTCGACATGATGTCGGCGTTCAGCGGCACATCGGCGAGCAAGGTCGGCTGGAAGAAAAATCCGCCCTTTCCGGGTTCGCCGCCCGCCATCACTCGTGCGCCCTTGGCACGTGCATCCTCAACCAGCGCGCCAATCGCTGTCGGGCGGCGCGGGTTGGCGAGCGGCCCCATATGTGTCGTCGCATCCAAACCGTTGCCGATCTGCACCTTGGCCGTGCGCGCCGCAAAACCAGCAACAAATTTGTCATAGATAGACTGCTGCACATAGAAACGTGTCGGCGACACACAGACCTGACCCGCATTGCGGAATTTTTGTGGCACAACCATATCCAGCGTCTTTTCAAGGTCGCAGTCATCGAAAACCAGAACGGGGGCATGGCCGCCCAATTCCATCGTGACACGCTTTGCGCCGTCCGCCGCCAGTTTCATAAGATGTTTTCCAACTGGCACTGATCCCGTGAAGCTCACTTTGCGGATGATGGGAGATGCGATTAGATGGCGGCTCACACTGTCTGGCACACCAAACACCAATTGTGCGACGCCTGAAGGAAGCCCGGCATCGACCAGACAGCGCATGACGGCAATGGTGCAGCCTGGGGTTTCCTCGGGCGGTTTTGCAATCACCGAACATCCCGCCGCAAGCGCCGCCGCAAGCTTCTTCACCATCAGATAGACGGGGAAATTCCACGGACTGAACGACACAACCGGCCCGACCGGCTGTTTGATGACGATGGAACGCGAACCCGTTGGACGCACCAGAACCCGGCCATAGCTGCGCTTTGCTTCCTCAGCGAAATACTCAAACATAGAGGCGCTGGAAACAACTTCGCCGCGCGCTTCGCCAATCGGCTTGCCCTGCTCCAATGTCAGCAAAGTGGCAATGGCTTCGGATCGTTCACGGATCAGCGCGGCGGCGTTGCGCAAGATGGCTCCGCGCGCCTCAACGTCCATAGCGCGCCAAACAAAAAAGCCGCGCTGCGACGCTGCCAATGCGTCATCCAGGTCGCTTAGCGTCGCCAAGGGGAGGTCGGCAATGACGCCGCCCGTCGCCGGGTTGACGACGCCAAAGCCATCGCGGCCTTCCCCTGCGCGCCAACGGCCATCAATGAAAAGCTTCAAGTCCGCGTCATATTGGCCGGTCATATTGGTCTCTATTATGGAATATGTGATTGCACTGCACTAGTCACGTTTGCTTGGATAATGAAGCCCCTGTGCATCGATTGACCATCCAAAGCTGTTGCCGCGTGATTGTTTCTTCTGGCTGATGCGATAAAGTGACTTGATGACAGGGAATTGAAGGAGACGAGCATGCGCGTTCTGCCTATCACACTGGCCGCGATCTTGGCGCTAAGCCCGGCATTGGCCACCGACGAATGGCATCCGTCAAAATACGGTGCCAATGACACGAATGGGGCAATGAACAATCTATCACCAGAAGCCACTGTAAAAGCGGCCAAGCTGGTCAAGACCGGCAAGGTTTACGCGCTCGGCGTCGTAACCGGGCCCGAGACACCTTCATGGCCGGGGCGTAAATTTTCGATGGCGGTCATGCCGATTGACGATGGCGGCGGCTCACCGATGGGCACGAACCAAGTGACCGGGCATGATGATATCCTGATGACATTTATCGGGATTGGCACACAACTCGACGGTTTTGGTCATATCGGCATCAACCACGTCCATTATAACGGGGTTCACGCGCGTAATTTCTACCGCCCAGACGGCGTGACCAAATTTGGCACTGAAAACATTCTGCCAACCGCAACCCGCGGCGTCCTGCTCGACATGACAAAGCATTTCAAACAATCCCCCGTCAAACCCGGCACCGCATTCAACCGCGCCGAAATTGACGCGGCGGCAAAGGCGGCTGGTATTACAATCACAAAAGGGGATGTCGTGCTGTTCCACACCGGCTGGCTGGCAACGGCAAAAGAAGATCCAAAACAGTTTATTGCGGTTCAACCCGGCCTTGGCAAAGAGGGTGCGGACTATCTTGCCTCGCTCGGCGTGGTCATGGTCGGCGCTGATACGGCGGCAGTTGAGGCCATCCCGTTTGAGGATCCGGCCAGACCGTTCATCGTTCACCAGACCCTGCTCACCAAACACGGTATCCATCTGATCGAAACCGTGAATACGGCTGAACTGGCAGCCGACGGCGCGACCGAATTCCTGTTCGTGCTGGGCCAGCCGCGCTTCAAGGGGAGCGTGCAGGCTGTCGTCAATCCCGTGGCGATCCGTTAATGGCGGGGTTTGAAATTGTAACCGATGGCCTGCGCTTTCCCGAAGGTCCCGTGGCGATGCCAGACGGCAGCATCATCCTGACCGAAATTGCGGCGGGGCGGATCGCTCGGGTGCGCCCGGATGGAACGAAAGAAACCGTGGCCGAAACGGGAGGCGGGCCAAACGGGCTTGCTATCGGGCCTGACGGAAAACTCTATTGCTGCACCAATGGCGGTTTTGAATATCGGGAAAGCGGTGGATATCTTATCCCCGCCGGCATCGCATCCACCTATTCGGGTGGGCGGATTGAACGGATCGATATCACAACAGGCGCCGTTGAAACCCTTTATAAATCCGGCGATTTTGGCTGCATATTGCGCGGCCCCAATGATATTGTGTTCGACGCGCACGGCGGCTTCTGGTTCACCGATCACGGTAAGCAGGACTATGTGGCCCGCACCCAAGACATTGTCGGCATTTTCTATGCCAAAGCCGACGGCAGCCATTTGGAAGAAGTGATTTTCCCGTCGAACAACCCAAATGGCGTGGGCCTGTCGCCTGACTGCAAACGGCTTTACGCGGCCGAAACCTACACCTGCCGCCTGATGGCGTTCAATATTACGGCGCCGGGCAAGGTGGACGGGTCCGCCGGACCAGGTGGCCCCGGCATTCCGCTTTACCGCCCGGCGGGATATAAATTTTTCGATAGTTTGGCGATGGAAGCGTGTGGGAATATTTGCGTAGCCACAATCGGCGAATGCGGCATCTCTGTCATTTCACCTGACGGCGAACTTGTCGATTTCGTGGCGACCGATGATATTTTCACGACCAACATCTGTTTTGGCGGCGATGATATGATGGACGCCTATATCACTTTGTCTGGGAGCGGACGGTTAGTAAAAACCCGCTGGAGCAGACCGGGGTTGAAGCTGCAATTTTAAGGATCTTACATGCCTCGTGCCCACAGTGAAGCACATCTTATCAAACGCATTGGCTGGTTGCGTGCGTCAGTCCTGGGGGCCAATGACGGAATCGTCTCGACCGCCAGCTTGATCGTCGGCGTGGCTGCCGCTGGGGCCAGTGCGCATATTATCCTCACGACGGGCATGGCCGGATTGGTGGCAGGTGCCATGTCTATGGCTGCTGGTGAATATGTTTCGGTCAGTTCGCAAGCAGACGCCGAAAATTCCGATCTGGAGCGCGAAAAGAGCGAGCTGGCGACAGTGCCCGAGGCGGAACGCGAAGAACTTGTCCAAATCTATCAGGCGCGCGGCCTGAATAGGGAGCTAGCAGAAAAGGTTGCGGATCAGATGACATCTCAAGATGCTCTTGGCTCACATCTTCGTGACGAACTGGGCATGGACGGCCGCAGTGCAGCCCGCCCCGTTCAGGCCGCAATTGCCTCAGCTGCAGCATTTTCAGTTGGAGCAGCGCTCCCGCTGGGCATGGTGCCCGTCTCAAGTGGTGGCAACTTGCCTTGGCTTGTCTCGGGAGCGGCGTTGTTGTTCCTTGCAGCACTTGGTGCAATCGGCGCGAATGCAGGCGGCGCCCCTATTTTCAAAGCGGTGCTGCGGGTCACGTTCTGGGGCGCCTTTGCTATGGCGGCGACAGCAGCCATTGGGGCATTGTTCGGAACCAGTATCGCTTGAATGTAATGCAAACGCCAAATAGTTTGGCAGAATCAGGCAGCGACTGTATGCGCGTGCGTCTTTCAGTGGAGTGACCTGCAATGAAGAAGCTCTATCCCAACGCTGCTTCGGCGCTGTCTGGCATCGTGCGCAACGATATGCTGATCGCTGCGGGCGGCTTTGGCCTATGCGGCATTCCCGAACGCTTCATTGATGCGATCGTTGACAGCGGCGTCACTGGGCTGACCATCGCATCAAATAATGCCGGAATTGACGGCGAGGGCCTCGGCAAGCTGCTGCGCACCCGCCAGATCAAGAAGATGATCTCGAGCTACGTCGGTGAGAATAAGGAATTTGAGCGGCAATATCTCAGCGGCGAACTGGAGGTCGAATTCTGCCCGCAAGGCACACTTGCCGAGCGGATGCGCGCTGGTGGCGCTGGAATTCCGGGATTCTACACAAAGACCGGCGTCGGCACACAAGTGGCCGATGGCAAGGATGTGAAGACGTTCGACGGCCCAAATGGACCAGAGGACTATATCCTTGAACGCGGTATTTTCGCTGACCTTGCCATCGTCAAAGCATGGAAGGCGGACGAGACGGGCAACCTCGTCTTTCGCAAAACAGCGCGTAATTTCAACCAGCCCGCCGCAACTTGTGGAAGAATATGTGTGGTCGAGGTGGAAGAAATTGTGCCGGTCGGTTCGCTCGATCCAGACAGCATCCATCTGCCCGGTGTCTATGTCCAACGCATGATCGTCGGCGCTCCTTATGACAAGAAGATCGAGTTCCGGACAGTGCGCGACAGGGAGGCAGCATAATGCCTTGGACCCGCGATGAAATGGCCGCGCGCGCCGCGAATGAGCTTCAAGACGGCTATTACGTAAACCTCGGTATCGGCATCCCGACTTTAGTTGCGAACAATATCCCCGACGGCATCGAGGTTACGTTGCAATCCGAAAACGGCATGCTCGGCATCGGGCCGTTTCCCTATGCGGGAGAAGAAGACCCCGACCTCATCAATGCGGGCAAGCAGACGATTTCTGAACTCCCCCAGACCGCCTATTTTGACAGCGCCGCAAGTTTTGCGATGATCCGCGGCGGGCATATTGACTTGACTGTCCTCGGCGCGATGGAAGTCGCCGAAAATGGCGACATTGCCAACTGGATGATCCCGGGCAAGATGATAAAGGGTATGGGCGGCGCGATGGACCTTGTCGCGGGCGTCAAGAAGATCATTGTGGTGATGGAGCACAATGCCAAGGATGGCAGCCCGAAGTTTATTCCCGCCTGCACCTTGCCGCTGACCGGCAAGAATGTGGTCGATATGATCATCACCGACCTCTGCGTTTTCCAGCGGCCCGACCATCAATCGCCATTCAAGCTGGTCGAGATGGCACCGGGTGTAACCGCTGACGAAGTGGCGGCGAAGACGACGGCAAGATATGATGTGGCAATCTAGCCGCAAAAATGCATCGAATTTTTAAAGCGCTAATCGTGATTGCCGCGCTGGGGTTGACCGGCTGGTATGGCGTTCAAATGTTTGTCGGGAACAAACATTTTCCCGGTACGCCTGGCATTTCTGGCAACGCTGTCGATGGACTGCCCGACACACCCGAAGAGTGGCGCGGGCGTATCGACTATCGCACACTCGACCGGCAATTGGCCGAGCTGTCATCTCGTCCCGAAATGGCGGGGCTTGCGGTGGCGGTTGTTGAGGCGGGCGAGGTGCGCTTCGTTCGCACTTATGGC
>JANNWX010000013.1:0-3078 GCA_031409315.1 Sphingomonadales bacterium
GAAAACAGGAAGCCGCCGCAAAATCGCTTGCTTATATGGGCCTGACGGCGGGCATGCGGATGCAGGATGTCGCGGTTGAAAACATCTTCATCGGCAGTTGCACCAACAGCCGTATCGAGGATCTTCGTGCCGCCGCCGCCGTGATCAAGGGCCACCAGAAAGCAGCGGGCGTCAAATGGGCGATTGTCGTGCCCGGCTCCGGCCTTGTGAAGCGCCAGGCAGAGGCAGAAGGGCTTGACCGTATCTTCATCGACGCTGGCATGGAATGGCGTGAACCCGGTTGTTCGGCCTGCCTTGGCATGAACCCGGATAAAGTGCCGCCGGGCGAACGCTGCGCATCAACCAGCAACCGCAATTTCGTCGGCCGCCAAGGGCCGGGCGCACGGACCCATCTCGTCTCCCCCGCAATGGCGGCAGCAGCGGCGGTAACCGGACGGTTGACCGATGTGCGGGAATTGATAGCATGAACCCGGTCACCACAATCGACGGCAAAGCCTATCCCTTTGGCCTCAAGAATATCGATACTGACGTTATCATCGCGGCCCAGTGGCTGAAAACGATCAGCCGGGTCGGCCTTGGCAAAGGCGCCTTTCAATCGATCCGCACAGACCCGGACAATGTGTTTGATGATCCCACCTATGCCGGTGCGCCGATCCTGATTGCGGGGGACAATTTTGGCTGCGGGTCGAGCCGCGAACATGCGGCATGGGCGCTGCTTGATATGGGCATAACCGCCGTCATCGCGCCTTCATTTTCCGACATATTTTCGTCAAACGCGTTCAAGAACGGCATTTTGACGGTCGTGCTGCCGCAGGAAGCGATTGATCGTTTGATGACGGTTGCCAAGAGTGATCCCATCCACATCGATCTGGAAAGCCAGAGCGTCACGACCAAGTTTCAGGATCGTTTCACCTTCACCATTGATCCGTTTCGCAAACTATGCCTGATGCAGGGCCTGGATGAAGTCGGTCTGACGATGGCGATGGACGACAAGATTACCACTTACGAAAAACGCGCCGCCGCCGCATGGCCGTGGCATGCAGGAGCGAGAAACACATGAAAGCACTTTTGTCCAAAGCCGTTGGCGGACCCGAAACTTTGGTCCTTGATGAGATTGCTGATCCGGTTGCGGGTCCGGGCGAATTGCTGATCGCGGTCAAAGCCTGTTCGATCAACTATCCCGATGTGTTGATCATCGAGGATAAATATCAGTTCAAACCAGAACGCCCGTTTGCGCCGGGCAGTGAGATTTCCGGCGTGGTCGAGGCAATTGGTGAAGGCGTCACCGGATGGGCCATTGGTGACCGGATGCTGGCGACCACGGGATCGGGCGGTATGGTTGAGAAAAAGGCACTTCCCGCCGCGACCGCCTTTCCATTGCCCGCCGAACGCAGTTTTGAAGAAGGTTCGGCCCTCTTACTCACCTACGGCACGACGATCCACGCCTTGCTTGATCGCGGTAAATTGAAAGCGGGGGAGACTCTGCTGGTGCTTGGGGCCGCTGGCGGCGTCGGCATGGCGGCGATTGAACTTGGCGTTGCGTTTGGTGCGCGGGTTGTTGCCGCCGTCTCCACAGAGGAAAAAGCCGAAGCCGCACGCGCGGCGGGCGCGCATGAAACGATCCTTTATGGCCGCGCACCGTTCGACAAGGAGCAATCAAAGGCACTGGCGGATGCCTTCAAAGCAATACTTGGCCCCAAAGGTGCCGACGTTATCTATGACGCGGTGGGCGGCGATTATTGCGAACCGGCGCTACGCTCCATCGCGTGGGAGGGCCGGTATCTGGTCGTTGGCTTTCCCGCTGGCATCCCCCGCCTTCCGCTCAACCTCACCCTGCTCAAAAGCTGTGACGTGTGCGGCGTGTTCTGGGGGGCCTTTGCTGCGCGCGATCCAGAGGCCAACCGCGCCCATATCGACCATCTGTTCCGCCTTTGGAAGGACGGCAAAATCAATCCACGCGTGACGCAAGTCTTTCCGTTTGAACGCGGCGGCGATGCAATTGCCAAAATGGGACGGCGCGAAGCCATCGGCAAATTGGTTGTCAAGATTGGCTAGGTTATTGCGCAAGGGGGCAACGCGCCCTATTTGCACATCACAATTTCGATTCAGCCAAAGGGATGGCCATGACCACATTTGACAGCCGCGAAAATGCCTTTGAAAACAAATTTGCCCATGACGAAGACATGGCGTTTCGCGTCACTGCACGCCGCAACAAACTGGTCGGGCAATGGGCGGCATCCAAGATGGGGCTGACCGTTGAAGAGACCGATTCCTATGCAAAATCGGTCGTTCAGGCGGATTTTGAAGAGGCTGGGGATGAAGACGTCATCCGCAAACTGCTGGGCGATCTGACCGCCGCCGGGATAGATACCAGTGATGAGGAGGTCCGTCAGGCCTTGGTCGACAAATCGGTCGAGGCGCGCCGCCAGTTGATGGAATCGAAATAGCCATGCCGATGGCCGCGCACGAGATTGAGGCGATGATCCGCGCGGCCCTGCCCGACGCGCTGGTTGAAATCAGCGATCTTGCAGGCGACGGCGATCATTATGCGGCCAAAGTAACAAGTGCGGCCTTTGCCGGTCTGCCAAGGATCAAACAGCATCAGGCGGTATATGCCGCCCTTGGCGGGCGGATGGGCGGCGTATTGCACGCACTACAACTGACCACCGCGACACCCGAATAAGGAGCAAGACCATGAGTGATGACGCACAAGCCCGGATTGCCGAGGCCGTTGGTGCCAATAATGTCTTGCTGTTCATGAAGGGCACGCCGCTGTTTCCGCAGTGCGGTTTTTCAAGCAAGGCCTGCGCCATCCTTGACCATCTCGGCGTGGAATTTGCTAGCATTGACGTGCTCCAGGATCCTGGCATCCGCACGGGCATCAAAGAATTTTCCGACTGGCCGACAATCCCCCAGCTTTATGTAAAGGGCGAATTCATCGGCGGATCGGACATTATGATGGAAATGTTTGAAGCCGGAGAATTGGAAGATTTGATGACGGAAAACGGGCTGGTGAAGACCGCCTGATGCTGTGATCCAGCCGGATATATCCGTATCTTTGCTGAAAAAATCGATGAA
>JANNWX010000014.1:0-21058 GCA_031409315.1 Sphingomonadales bacterium
CAACGTCCGGCGTGGTCCCGATGATGGCACGTGCGGGCGAAGAGATCGGCGTTAATCTGGCCGTATCGCTCCACGCGGTGACCAAAGAGGTCCGCGACGAAATCGTCCCGATCAACCGCAAATACGGGATTGAGGAGTTATTGCAGGCCTGTGCCGATTATCCCGGCGCGAACAATGCCCGGCGGATCACGTTTGAATATGTCATGCTGAAGGACAAGAATGACAGTGACGCCGATGCGCGCGAACTTGTCCGCCTGATCATGAAATATAAGCTGCCGGCCAAGGTCAATCTGATCCCGTTCAACCCATGGCCGGGCGCTGCCTATGAATGTTCTGAACCAGACCGGATCAGGAGCTTTTCCAACATCATCTTCAAAGCCGGGATCAGTGCGCCGGTGCGCACCCCGCGCGGGCGCGATATTGATGCCGCTTGTGGGCAGTTGAAAACATCCAGCGAGAAAAAAAGCCGCGCTGAACTGGGCAGGCTGGCCGAAGAAAAACAACTTGCCTTGGGATAGATTGTAACGAAACTGGCTGACGCCGCGAATATCCTCGCTGGAGGGCCAGATGATTGAAACAACCGAATTGCCCGTTGTCGAATCCGCCAGGCAGGAAACGAGACAAATTTTCCGGCATCGGCTTTCAACGCGGCTATGGCATTGGACGAACGCGGTTACGATATTCGTGATGCTGATGTCCGGACTGATGATCTTCAACGCTCATCCCCGCCTTTACTGGGGCCATTACGGGGCCAATATGGACGCAGCGTGGCTCACCTTGCCGCGCTTTCCTGGCTGGGCGACTATCCCTTCCCAATATAATCTGGCGCTTGCCCGCCATTGGCACCTTGCATTTGCCTGGGTGCTGGCGTTCGGCCTGCTGGCCTATCTGCTCTGGTCACTAATCAACGGCCACCTGAAAAAAGATGTCGCCCTCTCGAAAGCTGAAGTGGCTCCTGCCCATCTTTGGGAGGACATCAAAAAACACGCCAAGTTCGATTTCCATTCAGAAGAGGCGCGGTACAATCCGCTACAAAAAATCACCTACAGCCTTGTCCTGTTTGTCATCATTCCAGCGGCAATCCTGTCCGGCTTGACCTTGTCGCCGGGGATGAATGCCGCTTGGCCTTGGCTGATTGATCTGTTCGGCGGTCGGCAAAGTGCAAGGTCGATCCATTTCATCATGGCGGGGGGGATTGCGGCCTTCATCGTCGTCCATCTGGCGTTGGTGCTGCTGGCGGGGCCGATCAATGAAATACGCTCAATGATCACCGGCTGGTTCAGGCTGGAGACAAAAGCATGAGCAAAATCATCACGCGCCGCGCTTTGATTGGCGGCTTAGCAGTTGGCAGCGGCGCGCTCCTTTCGGGGTGTGATGCGCTTGGCCAGAATGCAGATTTCCGCAAACTCCTGTCGCTTGGTGAAACCGGCAATTTTGCTATCCAGCGCAGTTTGCAGGACCGGATGGCGCTGGCGCGAGAATTCGGGCCAGAGCATATTTCGCCGATCTTTCGCGCCAACGGCACCCGGGTTCCTCCCGGCGACGCCTATGCCGCCCATATGGCTGAAAAGTTTGCTAATTGGCGGGTAAAGGTGGACGGGCTGGTGGCCAAGCCACAGTCTTTCTCAATGGATCAACTGCGATCAATGCCAGCCCGCACCCAGACGACCCGTCACGACTGCGTTGAAGGATGGAGCGCCATTGGCAAATGGACTGGGGTGCCCCTAAAGCTGCTGCTTGATGTGGCGGGGCTTTCAACCCGTGCACGCTATATTGTTTTCCACTGCGCAGACATGATGTCCGGGCAAAATCCCTATTATGAAAGTATCGACCTGATCGATGCGATGCACCCGCAAACGATCCTTGCATGGGCGCTGGGTGATGCAGAATTGCCGGTCGGCAACGGCGCGCCTGTCCGGCTGAGGGTTGAACGGCAATTGGGCTACAAACATGCCAAATATGTCGAACGGATCGAGGCCGTCGATGATCTGACCAAAATCTACCGCGGCAAGGGCGGCTATTGGGAAGATGGTGCCGGTTATGAATGGTATGCCGGTCTTTGATTGGCAGGCCAAAATCCGGCGACTAAAGCAGATACTATGGCGGACCCGGATTACGAATCAATAGCCCAGTCAGGCGTGGCATCCTTGCAGCATGGGGATGCTGCGGCGGCTCGGATTGCCTTCGACCAAGTCGTCGACGCCGGTCGGGCTTCCGTACAACTCTGGCTTTTGCTTGCCCAAGCGTGTGAGGCATTGAACGATGACGACGCGATGATCACTGCGCTAGCGCCTGTTCTGCAGCAAGAACCCCACAACCTATATGCGCTGGTGATGCGCGGTGAATTAGACGTGCGACGCGGTGATGATCGCGCCGCCGACAGCTGGTTCGGTATGGCTCTATCGGCAGCCAACCAGAGTCAATCACTGCCGCCGAACCTTGTTGCAAAACTGAATGCCGCTCAAGAATGGACATCTCAATCGGCTAAGCGCTTTTCGTTCCATCTCCGTAGTCAGTTAGCTTTGAACGGTATCGAACCCGGATTGACGTCTGCCCGGTTCAGTGAGGCGATGGACATCTTGGAAGGCCGCACACAACCCCAACTTCAACAACCAACCAGTTTTTACTACCCGCGCCTGCCGCAAATACCATTCTACGATTCTGTTGATTTTGGGTGGATAGCGGAACTTGAAGCGGCAGTACCAGCAATGAGATCGGAAGCCGCCGCCGTGCTTGCTGACGGGAAAGGTCTTGGTCCATATGTAGAGGCGGATCCCACAAGACCGAATAAGGCCCACAAACTTCTTGGAAGCGCCGACTGGACGGCATTTCACCTCTGGCGCAACGGCATGGAAATCGAAGAAAATGCCGCGCGCTGCCCGGCAACAATGGCGGCGCTTGCAAAACTGCCAATGCCGCGCATCCATGAGAGGTCCCCAATGGCGCTCTTTTCGATCCTCAAGCCAAAGACGCACATCCCCCCGCATTGGGGTATGATAAATACTAGACTGATCTGTCACATCCCGCTGATAGTTCCTGAAAACTGCCGTTTACGTGTAGGCAATGAAACGCGCGCGGTTGCAGGCGGCGCGGCGATGATTTTCGATGACAGCATCGAACATGAAGCATGGAACGACAGTGACGAAACACGGGTTGTGCTGCTGTTGGAAATCTGGAGACCCGAGTTGGACGCGACCGAACGACGCGCGTTGACAACGATGTTCGAAGCAATCGGAAACTATTGACTCGAAATGGG
This sequence comes from Sphingomonadales bacterium, assembly GCA_031409315.1. Classification (GTDB taxonomy): domain Bacteria; phylum Pseudomonadota; class Alphaproteobacteria; order Sphingomonadales; family Sphingomonadaceae; genus Aquisediminimonas. The sequence continues at coordinate 3,257 of JANNWX010000014.1, forward strand.
CCGCGCTTCGAAGTGAAGAACGGCCCGATTCCGGCCTGGTATTGTGACTTCGTTTTGGGGTTGAAGGGAAATCTTTACATTTGCGACCGATGCTTATCCCGCATCGCCTGACGCGCGGCTTTGCGCTCATCAGCCGTAATCGTGCCATCTTTATTGGCGTCAACGCGGTCGAAACGATCAAGTGTGGCTGCGCTCATTTCGGCCAAGGTTACTTTCATATCTTTGTTGGCGTCGGCATGTTCAATGACGCGCGCCTCCCGCATTGCGTGCGGGCCGCCGTGACCGGCACCTTTGACTTTGTGCGCCTTTTCACGGTGAGCAGCCATTTTTCCTTTCATCGCGGCATGACCCGTGTCGAATTCTGCGCGGCTGATTGATCCGTCTTTGTTGGCGTCAAGAGCGGCGAAATGCTTCTCTTGTCTTTCCGCCTTCATTTTTTCATGTGTCGCTTTAATTTCGGTCTGCGTGACGGCACCGTCTCCGTTGGCGTCACGCTTTGCAAAATGCGCCTTTACACGGGTTTCTGCTTCGGCGCGGGTTGATGGCGGTGCCATACGGCCATGCCCCATGCCCTGCGCCAACGCCGGGGCGACGGCAGCAACCAAGGCTAGCCCACTTATCAGTATCAGTTTTGACATATATATTCTCCAAGATGTCGGTTGTGGCCGAGACATCCCACTCTGCCTGATCTGCCTAACGCATGACTAAGCCAAATCCTTCGGGTATTTTTCGGCCATGAAATCTAATGAAGCGGCGAACAGTTCCTCCAACACGCCTCCGTCAATGTCGACAAGGCGTTTGACGTAAAGACACGACTTGCCCGTCTTATATTTTCCCAACCGCGCCATGATGTCGGCGTGACGCGGAAATCCGTCAGCAATATAGAGAACGGTCTGTCCCTTGCGCGGCGAAAAACCGATGCGGGCCATGTCGCCCTCCCTGCCACTGACATATTTGTAATGATAAGTGCCAAAGCCGATGATCGACGGGCCCCACATGCGCGCAGATTCCCCAGATAGCCGCTTCAATATGTCGATCAGCGCCACCGCGTCCGTGCGTTGCCGATCATCCGCAACTGTCGCCAGAAACGCACCAACATCGGCATCTGTTTGAATGGTTTTGTTGGCTGAAGCTGTCATTTCACCCCCTGATGTTGCGAAAACCCGCAATAGCGCATAGGCGCTTTCCCGAAAACCCTGCATCACTTTCAGAAATGACAGACCAGAAATGACCGACCAGCCCATCAAACGAATCGTTCTCGCTTATTCGGGCGGCCTCGACACCAGCGTCATCCTGAAATGGTTGCAACAGACGTATAATTGCGAAGTCGTCACCTTCACCGCCGACCTAGGGCAAGGCGAAGAGATTGAACCAGCCCGACAGAAGGCGCGCGCCGCCGGAGTGAAAGAAGAACATATTTTCATCGAGGACGTCCGCGAAGAATTTACCCGCGATTATGTATTCCCGATGATGCGGGCGAACGCGCTTTACGAAGGGCTATACCTACTGGGCACGTCGATCGCCCGCCCGCTGATCGCCAAACGCCAGATTGAAATTGCCAAACTGGTTGGTGCCGATGCCGTCAGCCACGGGGCAACCGGCAAGGGCAATGATCAGGTGCGGTTTGAACTTGGTTATTACGGCCTGAACCCCGACATCAAGGTTATTGCGCCGTGGCGTGAATGGGATTTGACGAGCCGCACCGCCCTGATTGACTTTGCTGAAAAGCACCAGATTCAGGTACCAAAGGACAAACGCGGCGAAAGCCCGTTTTCTACCGATGCCAACCTCCTCCACACATCGTCGGAAGGCAAAGTGCTTGAAGACCCGTGGGCCGAGGTGCCGGACTATGTCTATTCGCGCACCAACAACCCTGAAGACGCACCAAATATCCCCGAAATCATCACGGTCGATTTTGAACGGGGCGATGCTGTGGCCGTCAATGGCGAAGGCATGTCACCCGCAACTTTGCTGACCAAACTTAACGAATATGGTCGCATTCACGGCATCGGGCGGCTCGATCTGGTTGAGAACCGGTTCGTCGGGATGAAGTCACGCGGGATGTATGAAACGCCCGGTGGCACGATCCTGCATCTGGCACATCGGGGGATTGAGCAATTGACGCTGGACCGGGGTGCTGCCCATTTGAAGGACGAGCTTGCGCCGCGCTACGCCGAATTGGTTTATAACGGCTTCTGGTTCTCGCCTGAACGCGAAATGTTACAGGCGGCGATTGACCATAGCCAGTCAAAAGTGACCGGCACTGTGCGTCTCAAACTTTACAAGGGCAGCGTGAATGTGGTTGGTCGCAAATCCCCCTATTCGCTCTACAGTGAAAAAATCGTCACCTTCGAGGATGATGCCGGGGCTTATGATCAGCAGGACGCAGCAGGATTCATCAAGTTGAATGCGCTGCGACTGCGGCTGCTTGGGAAGCGCGACAGGCCTTGAATATGGCTGGGGAGAATGGCCGACGCTGGTGGGAAACAAGGCCGACCCATATCCTGTTGATCTTGTGCGCCGCCATTCCCTTACTCTGGCCAACCGTTCCTCCGCTCACCGATCTGCCCGGCCATATCGGCCGTTATGCAGTCCAACTGGACCGCGCAACATCACCCACGTTGCAAGCATGGTATGGCTTTGAATGGCGGCTGATCGGCAATCTCGGCGTAGACATGCTTGTCCAGCTATTCGCGCCGCTCTTTGGCCTTGAACCAAGCGTCAAAGCCATTGCGATTGCCATTCCCATGCTCCAGGTCGCCGGTTTTCTGGCGGTGGCGCATGAAGTGCATGGGCGCGTCCCCGCAACCGCGCTCTTCGCTTTGCCGCTGGCCTATGCCTATCCGTTTCAGTTCGGGTTCCTCAATTTTTCGCTGGCGATGGCGCTGGCGTTTCTCGCGCTGGCGTTTTGGCTCCGGCTGGCGCGGATGGGGAGGCTGTGGCTGCGGGCAACCATGTTCGTGCCGCTATCAATCCTTCTTTGGGCCTGCCATCTATACGGATGGGCAAGCTTTGGGGTTCTGGCGGGGTCTGCCGAACTGATCCGGCAACGACAGGCAGGCAAGACGTGGGTGCAATCGGCCGGGGCAACATTTGTAACCTGTCTTGTCCTAACGCTGCCGATCATTATCATGTTGGCCAGCCCCGACGGCCAAACCGGGTCTGGCCCTACGCAAGACTGGTTTAACTGGTCGGCCAAGCAGACGTGGCTCATCCTCGCGCTGCGTGACCGGTGGATGGGGTTTGACATTGCCTCAGTCGGGCTGATGATTTCCATCATTGTAGCGTCGGCAGCACTGTTCATCCTCAAAAGTGTGCGCAGGGACAATCCGATACACGTGGCGGCACTTGCCCTGCCCGCTTTGCTGTTTGCCCTCTTGTTCATACTGATGCCGCGGATCATCTTTGGGTCGGCTTATGCCGATATGAGGATGGTGCCGATTGCGCTGGCAACGGCTTTGCTGTCAATCCGCCCGTTAGATTGGGCCAACCGGACCTTCGTTCAATTGCTTGCACTGACCGGCCTCTCCTTCTTTGCGGCCCGGATCGCCGGGACGACGGTGAGTTTTATCCGCTATGACCAGAGCATCGGGCGCGAACTGGTGGCCATCTCCCATATCCCCCGCCAGGCGCGGCTCATCACCTTTGTGGGGCGGCCCTGCAAAGAAGATTGGTCCGTCCACCGGCTTGATCACCTTCCCGGCCTTGCACTGGCCAGACGACACGCCTTTGCCAATGATCAATGGGATTTGGCGGGCGCACAATTGTTAAGTGTGAAATATGAAGAAGCGGGGAAATTCGACAATGATCCTTCGCAATTCGTGACCGAAAGAAAATGCGAACGTTTTGACCGGATGTGGTTCACCCGCGCCATTCAAACATTCCCGCGCGGGGCGTTTGACTATCTTTGGGTGGTCGGCGCACCCGATGATCCGGCGGTTGATCTCTCCGGATTACAGCCGATCTGGCAACAAGGCCGCAGCAGTCTCTACCGCATCGTCAGGCCGGTTTCACCAACCGATATGCCTGCGTCCAGATAAGACCGCGCAAAATAGGTATCGGCGCGATTATGCGCCCGATTGATCGGAGCAGGGCTGCCCCTGGTTTTCCGCCAAATTCGGCAATCCCAGGCAGATAGAAACCAAATAACACCGCTTTTTCGATTCTGAATCCGGACTGCGTGATTTGTGCCTGCAACTGATGACGGGTGAGCAAATTGATATGCCCCAATTCCTCGGCTGTGCCGTAAATTTTGCGGGCCAACCACAAGATCGGCGGAAATTTGAACAACCGCGCCATCAGCTCGACGGTCGCGTAGCGTTGCGGAGTCGACAGGATAAGGATGCCACCTGGTTTCAGGCTTGTATAAAATTGATCAAACATCGCCTGGCTGCGATCACGCGGGACATGTTCAATCACTTCTGAACAGAGCGCAACATCCATGTCTCGGCAGCCCAGATCATACGTCGCGTCCGCCTGTTGAATTGCAACGCCGCACACATCCTCAACGCCTTCAAGGAAGGCTGCATTGATATCGACAGCAGTAATTGCTGCACCCTTGTCGCTCAAGAAGCGCGTAAAAATTCCGCAACCCACCCCGACTTCGAGTATTTTGGCACCCGGTGTCAGCAGGTCTGAAAGCTGCCCTTCAACCCACGCGCGCCGCGCAAGATGCAGGCCGCGTCGCGTTGGATTTGGATCTTCATAAAGTTTTGCTTGAAAGGCAATGTCGTCCTGCCCCGGGCGGGCGGTGGCCCCAGTCACTGGATTGGCTCCATGCCGATCGTCTGGCGAATGATATAGACGGGCCGTGCTTTGGTTTCGATCAGGATACGCCCGACATATTCGCCCAAAATACCCAGCGACAAGAGTTGCAACCCGCCAAAAAAGAGGACTGCAACCATCAGTGATGCATAGCCTTCCACCGCAACACCATAGACCATTGTCCGCACTACGATGAGCGCCGCATAGGCAAAGGAGAGCAAGGCAACGACCCCGCCAACATAGGTCCAGACCCGCAGCGGCACCGTTGACGATGATGTGATGCCATCAAGCGCCAGCGTCCAGAGTTTCCAATAGCGAAATTTGGTTTCGCCCACCGCCCGTTCGGCGCGGTCATATTCAACAGAAGTCTGGTTGAACCCGGTCCAAGCGAACAGGCCTTTCATGAACCGGTTGCGTTCGGGCAAGGCCCGGATGATATCAACGACACGTCGGTCGAGCAGCCTGAAATCCCCAGCATGTTCGGGAATCTTGTCGGCCGACAACATATTGTGCACTTTGTAATAAAGATCAGCAGACAGCCGTTTAGCGACGCTGTCTTTCATCCGGTTGCGCCGGACGCCGTAAACAATATCGAAACCGCCGCGCCATTTTGAAATCATTTCCCCCAAAACTTCTGGCGGATCCTGCAAATCAACATCCATTGGCACAACGGCGGCGCCGCGTGCATGATCCAGCCCTGCCGAAAGGGCTGCTTCCTTGCCGAAATTGCGTGAGAGCGAAATGCCGCGCACCCGGCCGTTGCTGCTGTTTGCGGCCATGATTGCTGCTAATGTATTGTCCTGGCTGCCATCGTCGATGAACAGGATTTCGTAAGACCTAGCGGCAGGATCATCCAATCGCTCGATAATGCCCGAAACGCGGCTGACAAAGGTCTGGATCGCGGCTTCTTCGTCCTTCACCGGGACGATCACCGACACTATGACCGGGCTGGGTGTGTTCATATCCATCTCTTGGCAGACCTTTGGGTAAAGATGGTTAACAAATTTCTAATCAGCCGAAAACCCAACGCCGATTGAGCGTGAATGTCAGGATCGGCGTCACAAAAATGATCGGGATAACCGGCCACCACGTCGGCCCGTCAAGCATCTTGACGAGCAACCAGACAAAGAACTGATTTGACGCGAACCCAAGCGAATTGGTCACAAAAAAACGGACCGTTCGAACATGGGCCTGATCTCGTGACCCGTGATCCTTGAAGCTCCATCGGCTGTGCAACACATAGCCAAGGCCAGTAAACACGGTGAACACAAGGGTGAGCGAGACCATCGGATCAATCGCAAGAAATTCTGCCACTGCCCAATAGGCAAGCGCGACCAAAACAGTCAGCAACCCGCCGGTCAGCCCAAAGCGCACGACCTGCCCAAACAATATCTGCTTTTCGCCCCGTTCGCTCATCGGCCCCTGCTTGCCCTTTCGCGCCGAGCCTTTAAGGCCACAAAGAGAGCAAGGGAACCGCCAATTTGGAGGCAGGGATGTTATATCCAGCGCAAGGCAATGGCACACAGGATCATTGGCGACGCTGGCTACTACTGATCTGGCTGCTCGTAGCCATTTTTCTGATCACCTATCGCTGGCAAAGTATCGACACATTTTCACTTTCCGACACCGACGATAATATGCGGTTGGCGCAGGTCCGGGCATGGATGGCGGGCCAAGGCTGGTTCGATCTGCGGCAGTATAAGCTCGATCCGCCGGGCGGCGCTGACATTCATTGGTCGCGGCTTGTCGATCTTCCACTGGCGGCGATTATCTGGATCGTTAAGCCCTTTTTCGGGACGATGGTGGCGGAAAAAGCGGCAATCGGCCTTGCTCCTTTGTTGCCGCTTGGGATTGCTTTTTTCGGTGTGTCCGTTGCGGTTCGCAGGCTGATTGCCCCGGCTGCCTGGCCGTTTGCTGCGGCGCTTCTGATCTGCGCTTCGGCAAGCATGACGATGTTCATGCCGACCCGGATTGACCATCACGGATGGCAAATCGCCCTGCTGGCGATGACGATTGCCGGGCTGGTTGATCACCGGCAGGCGCGCGGCGGCATGACGGTTGGCGCGGCAACAGCCGGATCTCTGGTCATTGGTCTCGAAATGCTGCCTTATCTCGCGATTGGCGGCGCTGCGGTTACCCTGCGGTGGATTTGGGACCGAACCGAGGTGCGTCGTCTGCGTGCCTATGCTGTGACGCTGGGCGGCGGCACGGCGTTTGGCTATATGGTCTTTGGCTCCTTTGCCAATGGTCAGGCCCGGTGCGACGCATTGTCGCCGGTTTGGCTTTCGGTCATGGCGCTGGCTGGGGCATTGCTGTTTCTGCTTTCGTTCAGCCGGAACGACACGCGCATCACCCGGCTTGCACTTACGGCGGTTGCTGGCGGCATTGTCGCGGCATCCATCGCTTATTTCTGGCCGCATTGCATCGGCAGGCCAGAGGGTATCTCTCCTGAACTCGAACAGCTGTGGTTCAAGAATATCCGCGAAGTAAAGCCGCTTTATGAACAGAAATTCAAAACATCCCTGCCGACCGTAGCCCTCCCCTTGATCGGCTTGGCGGGGAGCGCCTGGGCGATGATGAAAGACCGGTCCAGAGCCGGGATATGGGCCCCAGTTGCGCTGTTTTCTGCGTGTTCGTGTCTGTTGCTCTTTTGGCAGACGCGCGCGGGGCCCGCAGCACAATTGCTGGCGATTCCGGGGGCGGCAGCGCTCGCATGGGCCGTATTGCCTCGCATGTCGAAATCGCCGGCATTGCTTATCCGCACTTTGGGCGTGGTCGCTGCCTTCTTACTGATATCAGGTCTGGCCGTGCAATTGCTGGTCGGATTAGCCCCCATCGAAAAGCCGTCCCCGGCGCTCAAGCTGGTCAATGCGGCCAATGCCAAATGCGCAACGCTGTCGGCGCTTGATCCGATTGCGCGATTGCCAGCGGCGACGATACTGACGTTTGTTGATATGGGGCCACGGCTGATAAATGTGACCCCGCACAAGGCCATTGCTGGCCCATACCACCGCAACGGAGGTGCGATCATCGACGTCCACCACGCCTTTGGCGGGTCCGCCGAGGATGCGCGGACCATTGCCCGCAAACACGGCGCGACGATGGTCCTGCTCTGCCCGGAGATGTCGGAATCCACTATTTACCGAACCCGCAACCCCAAGGGATTCTATGTGCAGTTGATGCGTGATCAGGTTCCTGCTTGGCTTTCACCTGTGGCATTGCCAGCGGGGTCCCCGTTCAAGCTATGGCAGATCATAGGTTGATGCACAGCCTGCCGATCTTTGTCCGCTTGCAGGGCCGCAGCGTCATTCTGATCGGCAACGGTGAAGCCGCAACGGCCAAACGCCGTCTGCTCGAACGCGCCGGTGCCATTGTTTGTGATGAGGACGAAGAAGCGCGGATCGCGATTGTTGCCATAGAGAATGATCAAGCAGCGCACGATGCGATAGCGCGGTTGAAAGCGCGGGGTATTTTGGTCAATGCCGTTGACCGTCCCGATCACTGCGATTTCACGCTGCCCGCAATAATTGACCGTGATCCCGTTCTGATTGCGATTGGAACGGGTGGCGCATCGGCGGGCCTTGCAAAATCACTGCGTCAGCGATTTGAATCAATCCTGCCGCAAAGTATCGGGCAACTGGCAATCAATGTTGCCGCAGCAAGAGACAGGATCAAGGCCCGCTGGCCCGACCCGGCGGATCGACGTCGCGCCGTTGATGCAGCCTTTGATCCGAGCGGCACACTGGATCCGTTTGGCGCAAATACAGGTGTTGATACGTGGTTGCAGCAGCCCGATACAGCGCATGCAACCGGGTTGCATATTCTGACAATCCGGTCCGATGATGCAGATGATCTGACGCTGCGGCAGGCGAGATTGCTTGGCCAGGCTGACCATATTTTCCATCATCCAGACATCGGCCCTGCCTTATTGTCTCGTGCCCGGGCCGATGCCAGCCGCACGCTGGCGCGCACATGCCCCAAGGGTCAGGTTGACGGGCTTACACTTTTTCTGGACAAGGCCTGATGCGCGCTTTCCTGTCTTCTGGTGTGAATGCCGGCGAAGTCCCTTTTGCCGAAGGCGCCGCACAATTTGGCACCGCCGGGCTTGTATGGCTGCACCTTGATGGACGCGAACAGGCCGCGCGTGATTGGATCATCGCGCAAACCGATATTCCCGACACGGCCCGTTCCGCTCTGTTGGCGTCAGAAACGCGACCACGGTGTGACATCATCGTCCAAGGTGCCTTGATCAACCTGCGCGGGCTTGGCGCGACGCCAGAAGATGATCCAGATGCCCTTGTTTCAACGCGATTCTGGGCAGAAACCGGTCGCGTCATTTCACTAAGTTACCGCAGCCCATTGGCCGATATTGTCGTCATTCAGCAGTTTCTTGACGGCAAAATACATGATCCAGGCGACCTTCTGGCCTGTTACGCAGAATCGATTACCGATGCGTTGGACCCTGACGTGGCAAAGCTTGGTGATACGCTCGACACTATCGAAGCAAAACTGGAAACGCAGGGCATCTATGTCATGCGCCGCAAGGTCGGGCGCGTGCGGGGCCAAGCCATCGACTATCGCCGGTTTGTATCGCCGCAGCGTCAGGCACTTGAACGACTGGCAACATCGGACATCGACTGGCTAAGCGATGATGATCGGATGCATCTGCGCGAAGCGAGTGACCGTTTCGCCCGCATGGCAGAAGAATTGGAAGCGATTCGGGAACGGGCCGCTATCGTCCATGAAGAATTAACCGATTTGCGAGCCGAACAAATGGATGGCCGATCTCTGATCCTGTCCATTGCCGCACTTGTGTTCCTGCCACTGACGTTCGTGACCGGGCTGTTCGGGATGAACGTGCCTTTCCCCTATCAGGAAGAACCCCGGTCATTCTGGGTCATTCTTGCGGCGTGCCTTGCGATAAGCTTCTTTGGCATCGCTTTATTCATTCACCGCCGCTGGATCAGGCGTGACGGATCACTCGAGTAAAGTATCAATCGCATCGGCCATCGTAACATCGCGCGATGAAAGGCCGCCTGCATCATGCGTCGTCAGGACAATTTCCACACGGTTCCAGACGTTGGACCATTCGGGATGATGATCAATTTTTTCGGCAACCAACGCGACTTGCGTCATGAACCCGAATGCTTCTGAAAAATTGTCAAAAATGAATTTACGGACGATGGCATCGCGGGACTCGTCATAATTCCAAAATTCAAGCCTCTCCATAAGCGCAGCACGCTCTGCTGGGGTCAGTCGTTTGATCATCTTCTTTGCCTCCACCCATTGTTGGCTCTATGTCGCAGTGATGATGGGGGCTGGTCAACTCGTTCTGGATAATGTTTCTTGCAGGCGCGGCGGTCGCTTGCTGTTTGACGGGCTGTCCTATTGCCTCTGCCAAGGAGATGCAGCACGCATCACCGGCGCGAACGGCGTCGGCAAATCAAGCCTTTTGCGTTTGATTGCCGGATTGCTGATGCCCGAAAGCGGAACGATTAACAAAGTGGGTCGGCTGGCGCTGGCCAATGACGCCGGATTTCTCGATCCGCAAGCACCGCTTGCCAAGGCGCTTGCCTTTTTGGCGGGGCTTGACGGTGCCACGTCAAACGCAATTCAAAATGCTTTGTCAGCGCTTGGCATTGCGCATCTGACAATGGTTCCAGTCAGAATCCTTTCGACAGGTCAAAAAAAGCGCGCTGTTCTGTCCATGGTCGTTGCGAGCGATGCAGACATCTGGTTGCTAGATGAACCGGCCAATGGGCTGGATGCAGAATCGCTGGGTTTTCTGGAGGCAGCGATTGCCAAACACCGCGCAGCAGGCGGGATTGTCGTTGTCGCCTCGCATCAGGATATGGCGCTTCCCGGCGCAGAACACATCATGCTCGGGCCTGTATGAGGATTTTTTCCGCGCTCGTTTTACGTGACCTGCGGCTTGCAATGTCTGGCGGCGCCGCGTTGCCAATACTCTTCTTCCTATTGGTTGCGATGCTTTATCCGTTCGGTGTTGGACCTGACGGTGAGACGCTTGAAAAAACAGGTGGCGGTGTCTTGTGGATGGCCGCATTGCTGGCGGCCTTGCTTCCTGTCGACCGGCTTATCGCGCCGGACGCAGAAAACGGCGTTTTCGATCAACTTGCGGTGCGCGGTGTTGGCGATGAAATCATTGCCAGCGCAAAAATCCTTGCCCATTGGATCAGTTTTGGCCCGCCCTTGATGATCGCCGCGATCCCGGCGGCGGGATTATTGCGTTTGAACGGAGCGGAATTGATCCGACTAGAGCTGGGTCTCCTGATCGGCACACCCGGGCTTGCCGCACTCACCGTCATCGTGGCGGGCATTACAGCCGGGTTGCGCAGCACCGGCGCACTCGCAGGGTTATTGATGCTGCCGCTGGCCGTGCCTTTGCTGATTTTTGGTGCCGGAAGTTTGGGTGATCCGGGCGGTAGCGCGTTGAAATTGCTTGGCGCTTGTTCGTTGCTGCTCTGTGCAATCGCGCCCTTCGCCACAGGTGCGTCGATCAGAGCGATGCGCGATTAAAGCCTAACGCGACCAGCGGGCAAAGATAGCGGTGGGTAAAATGAGCCCGCGCGATTCCTCTCGCACGCCCAATTCTCCGCATTCAACACTCCCGCCAAGATCGGCAAAATGCTGGCGGACCAGTTCGCCAATAGCCAGCGACGACATGCGAACGGCATAGACTGTCAGGAACAGGAACGACGAATCGCCATCAAGCAATTTGCGGCAATCGGCGATGAGGTCGGGCAGTCCTTCTTCAAGTTTCCACACTTCGCCTTCGGGCCCACGCCCCCATTTTGGCGGATCAAGAATGATTCCGTCATAGCGTTTGCCGCGCCGCACTTCGCGGGCGACGAATTTTGACGCATCATCCACGATCCAGCGAATTGGCTTATCGCTCATCAGCGAAAGCGCGGCATTGGTCCGCGCCGCATCAACAGACTTTTTCGACGCATCGACATGGGTAACGGTCGCGCCCTTGGCGGCAAGGGCGAGGCTGCCCACGCCGGTATAGCCGAACAGGTTCATCACCGATGGTCCAGTGCGGCCTTCAATCCGGTCGCGCATCCACGTCCAGACCGGGGCCATATCTGGAAAAAATCCGAGATGGCGAAACGGGGTCGGGTGCGTGGTAAAGCGCGCCTCTTCCCAATCGCACGACCAACCATGTTGTGGGAATTTCGTTGTAAAATGCCACTGCCCGCCGCCGTCTTCATCCGAACCGGGGATGAATTCGCCGTCCGCCTGCCAATCGGGTGCTGCCGGTGCCCACAAGGCCTGCGGCTCTGGCCGGATGAATCGGTAAGGGCCGTACCGTTCGAGTTTGCGACCATTCCCGCTGTCAATCAGGCCATAGTCCGCCCAAGGTTCCCCAATGAGAGTGATCGGCGTCATGGGCGGGATGGAGTGCCGTGTGTGAGCACAAACGCCTTGATCGCCTCTGTGGTCGCCGGAAGCGTTTCATACCGCTCCTGCCGGTCCATCAAGCCGCTAAGCCGCGCGGGCAAGGATGGACGGATGCCCGTTGCCCGTTCAACCGCATCAGGGAATTTTGCCGGATGGGCGGTTGCCAATGTTACGACGGGAATTTCGGGGTCAAGCACTGCTGCGCGCGCGGCGGCAAGGCCGATGCCCGTGTGCGGATCAATCACCTGCCCAGCCCGGTCATGCGCCCACCGCATCGCCAGCGCCATATCGTCGCCGTCGATCCTTGCGCTGGCGAACAATTTTGCCGCACCTTCGCGCTGGGCATTGGTCAATTGCACAGCGCGTGTTGATTCAAATCCGCGCATCTGTTCCGACGTTGCAACCCCGTCACCCCCAGCCAGATCGAAAAGAAGCCGCTCAAAATTGGAACTGACCTGAATATCCATCGAAGGGGTCGCGGTCGGCTTAACCGTTCCCATCGAATAATCTCCGCTTGAAAGCGCACGGTGCATAATGTCATTCACGTTGGTTGCAACGATCAGACGAGCAATCGGCAGCCCCATTTTCGCCGCCACATAGCCTGCAAAAACGTCCCCGAAATTGCCCGTTGGCACCGAAAAAGCAACGCTGCGTTCCGGCGCGCCAAGCCGCACAGCCGCATAGAAATAATAAACCACCTGCGCCATAAGCCGCGCCCAGTTGATCGAATTGACCGCCGACAGAGTAAAAATGCTGGTGAAATCCTTATCAGCAAACAGCGTTTTCACAATCGCCTGAGCATCATCGAAACTGCCTTCAATCGCAATGTTGTAAACATTGGGCGCGAACACCGTCGTCATCTGGCGGCGCTGCACGTCTGACACACGTCCAGAGGGGTGCAGCATGAAAATATCAACCTTGTCACGGCCCGCAAGCGCATCAATCGCCGCCGACCCGGTATCACCCGATGTCGCACCGATGATCGTCAAATGCGTGTCGCGGGGTGAAAGAAATTTCTCGAACAGCAGCCCAAGCATCTGAAGGGCTACATCCTTGAAAGCAAGCGTTGGACCGTGGAATAATTCTAACAGCCAATGTTGGCCGTCAAGCTGAACCAGCGGCGTTACCGCGTCGTGCGAAAAGCGACCATAAGCCTGGGTGCAGAGCGACCGCAGATCATCATCATTGAGCGATCCGGCGACAAACGGGCGCATGACGGCAACTGCCGTTTCAACATAGCTTTTCCCGGCAAGGCCCTCAATTTCTTCGCGCGACAAGGTCGGCCAGACTTTGGGTAGATAGAGACCGCCATCGGACGCAAGTCCGGCAAGGGTTACCCCTTCGAAATCGAGCGTCTGCGCGCTGCCCCTCGTGCTCACATAATGCATTGGCGGTCCCGTAGGTCAGGTCAGCGCGCCGCGCAACAATTCTGCGCCGACAACGACCATGATGATATTGATAACCAGCAGAAAGCGATCCGGCGAGATGCGCTTGACGAGTATCACACCTAACAGCGTGCTGAGCACCGCAAGTGGCAAAAAGACGAGCGTCAATTGTAAATTAGCCCATGTGAACTGACCAAGCGCTGCAAAAGCTGGAACCTTTGCCCAATTTGTGATCGCGAAGAAAATGCCACTTGTTCCAGCATAAGTAAGCTGTGAGAAATTGCGGGTTAGCGCCCAGACTTGAAAGGGTGGCCCACCCGCGAGCGCGATTTGGCCTGTAAAGCCTGACACGCCGCCCCAAAAAGTGCCAAGCCAATCTGGAAGCACGCCAATAAGGCTGAGGCCAAGACCTCGAATCGCCAGCAGACGGTTCACACCGAACGTCACGGCGATCAGGCCAACCATGAAACGAATAGCTTCCGTCGAGACGATTGACCCCACCTGCCAACCCAGAAAAATCCCAACAAAAGCTCCGGGCAGCATCCGCTTGAGTGTTGGCAGATCAAAACTCTTCCGGAAGGCCCAGACTCCAACCGCATCCTGCGCCATGAGGATCGGTAAAAGCATCGCGGCCGCCGGGACAGGCTCCATGACCAGCACGAGGAGCGGCATTGAGGCAGTCCCAAGGCCCGAAAATCCACCCTTACCCATCCCGACCAAGATCACCGCGATTGCGACGACGCCGAAAAAAACCGGATCGGTCGGCAGGATCAAGACTGGGGACGCCACCGCAGTGCAAGCAGAAAGATGATGGCCGCAATCAGGGCGAACAAAAACCACTGGATGGCATAGGCCAGATGGTTGTTGGGAATTTCGCTTGGGGAAGGCGGCGCGCTCTGCTGCAACGGCGCGGCCAATGGCTTGTCACTGACCAGGCGGATGACGAACTGCGGGTCTGTCGTGATAATCCCAGACACCGGGCCGCCTTTCCAGACGGGGTTGGACGGCGATCTTGACCATCCGGCATCGACGACAAGCCCTGGCCCTTCGGTTCCTGTCCGGCACCGCGCGATATGGACCCAGCCTGGTTCCCCATTGATATTACGACCGCTTACAGACCTCCATTCCGTCACCTGCAAGCAAAGGCCTATCGCGCGCCGGAACAGCGGCAGATCATGCATGGGCGGCACTGCAGGATAGGCCATTGGCGGAAGGGAGCGGGCAGCGGCATATTGCACTATCAGCCCTTCTTTCCAGTCCGCGCGCCTTAATTGCCAAAACCCAAGCGCGATCATGGTTGCACAAGCTGCGGAAACAATGATCGCAGGCAAGATAGGAATGCGGATCATTCGGCCAACTTTCCCTCGCGGGCATGGTTTTTATATTCCAGAACCAAAAGCGCCGCTTTGGCTATTCTAAGTAATCCGATCACCAAACCGGCGGTCACGGGTATCCAGACAAGTGCGTGCACCCAGAACGGTGGCGCGATACTAAGCTGGAGCGACACAGCACCAATCGTAACGAGCGCCCCGACAACCATGATTAGGAAAGCAGCGGGGCCGTCCCCCACATTGAATTGTGCAAAGTCGAGACGGCATGATCCGCACTGGCTGGAAAAGCTGACCAGCCCAGAAAAAAGCCCCGCAGCGCCGCAGCGCGGGCACAATCCCCTGATCGCGGCTTCCGCCGTATCAGGGGACTGCAATTCGGCCATCACCCGTGGACCGGCGCGCCCCAGCCGCCCCAAACGTATACGGCGCAGAAGAGAAACAACCAGACCACATCGACAAAATGCCAATACCAAGCGGCGGCCTCAAAACCGAAATGCTGGCGCGGCGTGAAATGGCCTTTGTAGGTCCGCGCAAGACAAACAATCAGGAAAATCGTGCCAATCAAAACGTGGAAGCCGTGGAAGCCCGTCGCCATATAGAATGATGCGCCGTAATTAAGCCCAGCGAAGGCGAACGGGGCATGGGCATATTCATAGACTTGGATTGAGGTGAAAATCATGCCGAGAATGATTGTCAGCCACAGCCCTTTCTTCAACCCATCCCGGTCGCCGTGAATAAGCGCGTGATGCGCCCATGTGACGGTCGTACCCGAACAGAGCAGGATCAGCGTGTTGAGCAACGGAAAGCCGAACGGATCGATAACTTCCACGCCCTTTGGCGGGAATTGGCCGATGCCTTGAGTAACCGAATTGGCACCCGCGACAATCTCAACAGCCCCGTCAACAGTTTGCACCGCAGCCGGGAACAGTGAGAAATCAAAGAACGCCCAGAACCAGCCGACAAAGAACATGACTTCAGAGGCAATGAACAGGATCATGCCGTAGCGCAGATGGAGTGACACCACGGGTGTATGGTCCCCTGCATGCGCTTCATTGACGACATCGGCCCACCAGCGATAGGCGGTAAACAGCACGCCCGCGACACCGAGATAGAACAGCCAACCACCAAATGGCTGGGTGTGCATCCACATGATACCGCCAGCCGCCATTGCCAGCGCCGAAAAGGCACCAATCAACGGCCAAATACTTGGAGGAAGAATGTGATAATCGTGGGTTTTTGCGCCTGCCATGGTCTTGCTTTCCCTGTCGTCTTATAAAATTGATTAGCTTTGGATTTTGGCTTCGTCCACCCGATAGAAGGTGTAGCTGAGCGTAATTTCTTCAATATCATTTGCCGCCGGATCGTCCATGATCTTGGGGTCAACATAGAATATCACCGGCATGCGCACCTGAACACCCGGTTTCAACGTCTGTTCGGTAAAGCAGAAACACTGGATTTTTGTGAAATACTTACCAGCCTGTGACGGCGTGACATTGAATGTCGCCGTGCCTGTCACCGGCTTATCAGAAAGGTTTTTCGCACTGAAAAATGTAATGTCGCGGGCACCGACAGTCACCAATTCGCGCGAAGATTCCGGTTTGAATTCCCAAGGCAAAGAAGGTGCATGATTGGCATCGAACCGGATTGACATCGTCTTGCCGATCACTGCGCCGGGCGCTTCCCCGCCGATGGCCATCCGGGTTGTGCCGCCAAACCCTGTGACCTGACAAAACAAGCGGTATAGCGGCACGCTGGCATAGCCAAGGCCGGTCATGCTGACCCCAAGCGCGGTCGCCAGCGCCGCTGTGCGCGTGATGCGGTTCATCCGCCCATGCCAATTCTGGCCAATGTAATAAAGAAGAACAGGACGACCATACTGACAAGCAAAACGGCCGTCACAACGGATCGTGACTTGCGACGCCGGTTGAATTCGTCGTCTGGCGCGCTCATGCCAATACCAGCCGATCAACCGCCAATGCGGCAAACACGGCGAACAGATAGAGGAGCGAAAAACCGAACAGCGCCTTTTCTTGGGCCATAGGATCATCACTCACCGTCGACCGGAAGGCAACCCGGGCGGCCAGAACGATAAACGCCGATGACAGCAATAGTGCGGTTATTCCGTATATCGCCCCCACCAGCCCGATTGCCCAAGGCAGGATAGCGCACGCCACCATCGGTAACGTGTAGAGCAGGATTTGGGTCCGGGTTGCGGCCTCGCCCGCCACAACCGGCAACATCGGCACACCGGCCTTGGCATAATCGCTCTTCACAAACAGGGCCAGTGCCCAGAAATGCGGCGGTGTCCATAAAAAGATCAGCCCGAACATCAAAACTGGCAGCAGCGTGACGTTGCCCGTTGCAGCAGCCCATCCAATGATCGGCGGGAAAGCCCCAGCCGCGCCGCCAATAACGATATTCTGCGGTGTCCGGCGCTTCAGCCAGACCGTATAGACCAAAACATAGAACAGGATCGACACAGCCAAAATCGCCGATGCCAGCCAATTGGTCGCTACGCCCAGCAGAATGACGGAAAAGAAAGACAGACCTACGCCGAAATGCAAGGCACTTTGCCGGTCCATCCTGCCCGCAGGCAGCGGTCGGTCGGCGGTGCGCTTCATCAGAGCATCGATATCGGATTCATACCATTGATTGAGGGCGCCTGCCGCGCCCGCGCCCAACGCAATGCACAATATCGCGGTAAAGGCCAAAACCGGATGGATATCAACCGGCGCTGCAACCAAGCCGCAAAGGCCGGTAAACACGACAAGCGACATCACCCGCGGCTTCGTCAGCGCGACAAAATCCCGCCAGTCCGCAGGAAGCAGGGCTGGCGACGGTGCTGGCGCAGTCACTGACATCAGTCGATCTTCGGCAATGTCTCAAACTGGTGGTGCGGC
>JANNWX010000015.1:0-3035 GCA_031409315.1 Sphingomonadales bacterium
CGCAGATGCGGCGTCGTTGCGCTTGGCGTTGCTCGTACTTGCGCCAACCGGGTTTTGGGCGGCCTATCATTATTGGCGTGCTGAAAAATATATCATCGAAGATCAAAAGAGGGCGGTCGGTTATGTCTGAAGGCACGCTCAAATCCTATATCGATGGTGCATGGGCGGCTCCGTTGACATCGACCGCAACGGTTACGGCGATAAATCCGGCCACCGAAGAAATATGCGCGACAGTTGCAGTTTGCGGGCATGACGATGTGGACCGCGCGGTTCGTGCAGCGCGGGCGGCATTTGATGGATATGCAGCAACTTCGCTTGATGATCGCATTGGGTTGGTTGAGAAACTGATCGCGGTCTTTGAGCGACGCTATGATGAGATGGTCACGGCCATTTCAACTGAAATGGGTGCACCCTATGATCTGTCGTTCAATGCCCAGGCCGAATGTGGCCCCGGCCATTTGAAGGAAACGATCAGCGCCGCGCGCGAACTGGAGTGGGAGCGAAAGATCGGCGACAATGACTTGCTCGTTCGCGAACCCATTGGTGTATGCGTGTTGATTACGCCGTGGAATTGGCCGATCAACCAGCTTGCGGCCAAGATCGGCCCTGCGCTGATCGCGGGATGCACGATGGTGCTGAAGCCGAGCGAGATTGCGCCGTTGTCAGCACAACTCTTCGCTGAGTTTATCGACGAGGCTGGCTTTCCGCCGGGCGTGTTCAACATGGTCCACGGCACGGGAGCAGCGGTTGGCGATGCGCTGACCAGCCATGCCGAAGTCGATATGGTTTCCTTCACCGGGTCAACGCGGGCGGGCATCATGATCGCCAAATCTGCCGCCGATACGGTCAAGCGCGTGTCGCAGGAGCTCGGTGGCAAGTCCGCCAACATCGTTTTTGCCGACTCCGATCTTGAGGCAGCGGTGACGCGCGGGGTGCTCCACTGCTTTGAAAATGCGGGGCAGTCTTGCAACGCGCCAACGCGGATGCTGGTGGAGGCATCGGCCTATGATGCGGCGGTCGCAATCGCGGCGCGTGTCGCGAAGGATGCCAAGCTTGGTGATCCGATGGAAAAGGGGCCGCATTTCGGGCCGGTCGTGAGCGAGATGCACTTTGACAAGATCCAGCGGCTCATCCAGATCGGCATCGATGAAGGCGCGATCCTAATTGCGGGCGGCACCGGGCGCGCTGAAGGTTTTGATCGCGGCTATTTTGTGAAGCCCACAGTCTTCGCGGGCGTCCACAACAAGATGGCGATTGCGCAGGAGGAAGTCTTTGGGCCAGTCTTGGTGATGATCCCCTTCACAGATGAAGCCGAGGCCATCGAGATTGCCAATGACACGCCCTACGGCCTCGCTGCCTATGTTCAGAGCGGCGACAAGGATCGTGCGCGCCGCGTGGCAAGGCAGATGCGCGCGGGAGGGGTCAGCCTCAATGGCTCTGGCCAAGGTTACGGCTCTCCCTTTGGCGGCTACAAGCAGTCGGGCAATGGCCGCGAATGGGGCGAATGGGGCTTGCACGACTTCCTAGAGGTCAAGGTCATCAACGGGTTTTCTGCATGAAGCTGAAGGACATCAAGACCTTCGTCGTCGGCAATCCCCCGCCCCATTTCGGCGGGCGCTATTTTGTCTTTGTGAAGCTGACCACAGATACCGGCGTTTCCGGAATTGGCGAGGCATATTGCGTGCCGTTTGAGCCGCATCTCGTGGCGAAGATGATCGAGGATGTGTTCGCGCGCTATGCGGCGGGCAATGACCCGCATGATATCGAGACATTGTGGCGGCGGGTTTATTCGAGCGGTTTTACCCAGCATCCCGATCTCACGCTGATGGGCGTGCTCTCTGCGCTTGAAATGGCATGCTGGGATATCATTGGTAAGGAAGCGAATAAGCCGGTTTACAAATTGCTCGGCGGCCAAGTGCATGAGCGGCTACGCGCTTACACCTACATCTATCCGCGCCCCGGCGATGCGAGCGACGTTTATCTTGATCCAGACCTCGCGGCGGAACGGGCAGGGGAATATCTGGCCCAAGGGTTCACGGCGCTGAAGTTTGATCCAGCCGGACCATATTCCGCGTTCGATGGGCGACAGCTTTCGCTCGAAGCGCTCGACCTGTCCGAGCGTTTTGCCAAGCGTCTTCGCGAAGCGGCGGGCACCAAGGCCGACCTGCTGTTCGGCACCCACGGCCAGATGACGGCAGCAGGCGCAATTCGGCTCGCCAGGCGACTCGAACCCTATGATCCGCTCTGGCTTGAGGAGCCCGTTCCGCCTGATGCGCCCGACGAAATGGCAAAGGTCGCGCGGGCCACCTCAATCCCGATTGCAACGGGTGAGCGGCTGACCACCAAATATGATTTTGCGCGGCTCTTGAAAACGGGTGCGGCGGCGATCCTCCAGATGAACTTGGGTCGCGTGGGCGGTATCCTAGAGGCCAAGAAAATCGCGGGGATGGCCGAGACCTATCACGCGCAAATCGCGCCGCACCTCTACTGCGGACCGGTGGTCGGCGCGGCGAATATCCAGATCGCCACCTGTTCGCCCAATTTCCTGATCCTGGAGAGCATCGAGACGTGGGGTGGGTTCCACAGCGAGATCCTGACAACCCCGATCCAGTTTGAGCACGGCCATGTCATCCCCTCCACCGCGCCGGGCCTCGGCGTCGAACTCAACGAGGCAGTCGCCGAAGCCAACCCTTATACCGGCACGATGCTCCACCTCGAAATGACCCAGCACCCGGTCAGATGAGCGACGCGTTCGACTATGTGATCGTCGGCGCGGGCACCGCCGGGTGCGTGCTGGCGAACCGGCTATCAGCAGACGGCAAGACGCGCGTGCTCCTGCTCGAAGCGGGCGGGTCAGATCAAACCGTGTGGATACAGCTGCCCATCGGCTACGGCCGCACCTTCTTCGACCCCCGCGTCAACTGGATGTACGACACACTCGCCATCCCCGGCCTGAACGGGCGCAGCAGCTATTGGCCGCGCGGCAAAGTGATCGGCGGATCAGGATCGATCAACGCGATGGTCCATGTCCGCGG
>JANNWX010000016.1:0-7884 GCA_031409315.1 Sphingomonadales bacterium
TTGTTTCAGGCCTTGATTCGAATGCTAACATCCCCACCCGTATCGCGTTCAAAAGTGGGGCGAGCGCCGTGACTCAGGGAAGCACTGTTTATGTCCAACCAAGCAGCTTCAATACGGTAGCCAATTTCCGCTCTGCTACTGAATTACGGTGACGAATTACGGTGACAGTTTACTTAACCCCTAAATAGCTCCCGGCTGTCGAGCCTCACCCTCAACCCGGCGGGGACGGCGCAGGATGCGACACTTTCGTTCACCTACAACCCGGCCAGCCAGATGGCGAGCAGCACACGGTCGAACGACGCCTATGCCTGGGGCCAGCATTATAACCGCGACGTGGGCGAGAGCGTCAACGGGCTGAACCAGCATTACGGGCATTACGGTGCCAGTTTACTTAACCCCTAAATAGTCAATGAGTTTCGGCATTTCAGTGACGCCTTGACCCCGCCACCGCGATGGCCCAAATATTGCCGATGCCAATTTTTTACGATGCTGCTTTGCCCGCCCCCAACCCGCGCCGCGTGCGTATCTATCTTGCGGAAAAGGAGATTGAGGTTCCCACGAAGCAGGTTGTTATTTTTGCGGGCGAGCATAAGTCACCAGAATATCTTGCCAAATATCCACAGGGACAGGTGCCGATACTTGAACTGGATGACGGCCGGGTGATTGGCGAAAGCGTTTCGATCTGCCGATATTTCGAAGCGTTGCACCCGGACCCGCCGTTATTTGGAACTGACGCATTCAGTATGGCAACAATCGACATGTGGTTGCGCCGTATCGACCTGAACCTTGGCCAGTCGATCCGCCACATCTGGATGCACACCCACCCGCTGACCGCGCGCGTCGTCAACCCGCAATATAAGGATTTTGGCGAAAGCCACCGTCAACACGCGATCACGGCGATGGCGCGGATTGATGCCGTCTTGGCTGATCAAAGCTATATCGCTGGTGACAGTTTTTCGATGGCCGATATTTCGACATTAGCGACGCTTGATTTTGGCATTTTCATCGGCATGGGCATCCCCGACGATCACGCCAATCTGCGAGATTGGCACACGCGTGTTTCCGCCCGGCCGAGTGCAGCTGCCTAGTTCATGTGGCGATTAGAGTGAATCGTCACATGCCTATTGTGCGATGCAATGTTCGGGTGCAGCATGAGAGCGATGGGAATCAAAGGGGCTTTTGACGAACTCTACGGCGTTTCGGGCGGAAAAATTCCGCGCGCCGGGTTTGAAACGCTCGCCCGGTGGCTCGAAAATACCGGCGGTGAAGAGCTGCGCGCGCGTCAGGGGGCAGCCGAAGCCGCGTTCCGCCAATTGGGCATCACGTTTGCGGTCTACGGCGATGATGAAGCGGCGGAACGGATCATCCCGTTTGATATTGTCCCGCGCCTGTTCACCGCGCCGGAATGGTCGCGCCTTTCCGACGGCCTGGAACAAAGGGTTCGCGCCCTCAATGCTTTCATGGCGGATATTTACGGTGACCGGCGGATATTGAAAGAAGGCATCGTCCCCGAAGAATTGATCATGGCGAACAGCCAGTTTTGCATCCCGATGGTCGGCCATAAACCGCCACACGGCATCTACACGCATATTTGCGGTATCGATCTGGTCCGCACGGGGCCCGACGAATTCTATATCCTTGAAGACAATGCCCGCACGCCTTCGGGCGTTTCCTATATGATGGAAAACCGCGAGGCGATGATCCGCCTGTGCCCCGAATTGTTTGATCTACTGCCGGTGCGCCCGGTCGATAGCTATATGGACAGCCTGCGCGCGATGATGATTTCGGTCGCGCCGCCGCGGGCGGGCAGCAACCCGGTGTGCGTGCTTCTGACCCCCGGCCGTTTCAACAGCGCCTATTATGAGCATAGTTTTCTGGCGGACAATGTCGGGATCGAATTGGTCGAGGCGGCTGATTTGCAGGTTGACGATGACGTGGTCTGGATGATGACAATCGAAGGCCGAAAGCGCGTTGACGTTATCTACCGCCGGATTGATGATGATTATCTTGATCCACTCGTTTTCCGGCCGGATTCAATGCTCGGCGTGCCCGGGCTTATGGCGGCCTATCTGTCGGGCAATGTGACCATCGTCAACGCGCCGGGCACCGGCATTTCGGATGACAAGGCAATCTATAGCTATATGCCGGAAATCGTCCGTTTTTATGCCGGCGAAGAAGCAAAACTGCCGATCGTCCAGACGTGGCGGTGCCGCGAACCTGCATCGCTCAAATATGTGCTCGACCATATGGATGAACTGGTCATCAAGCTCGTCGATGGCTCTGGCGGATACGGGATGCTGGTCGGCCCGACCGCGACCAAGAAACAGATTGCCGATTTCCGGGTGGCCCTTTTAGCTCAGCCATACCGCTATATCGCGCAACCAACATTGGCGCTTTCTACCGTTCCCACTCTTGTCGAGGAGGGAGTTGCGCCCCGCCATGTTGATTTCAGGCCCTTTGTCCTGTCGGGCAGCAACGGCGTCTCCATTGCGCCGGGCGGGTTGACCCGTGTTGCCCTTGCCAAAGGTTCGCTGGTGGTGAATTCAAGCCAGGGCGGCGGCACCAAGGACAGTCTGGTCCTCTATGGTTCGGAGGCGCGCTGATGCTCAGCCGCACCGCAGCGTCGCTTTACTGGCTTGGTCGTTATATCGAACGGGCGGAATTTACCGCACGCCTTGTCGAAGCGACGGTCCGGCTTGACGCCATGTCAGCGCGACCAGCGGGTGAAGGGGCATGGGCCAGCGCCCTTGCCGTCGTCACCGCCCAAAAATCATTCGCCGCCGAAGGGCAGCCGGTCAGTCAAAAAAGTGTAAGCCAGTTTTTGACGCTTGATGCCAAATATCCGGGCTCGGTGCGTTGCTGTATTGATGCAGCCCGCGACAATGCCCGGGCCGTACGCACAGCGCTGTCGCGCGATGCGTGGGAATCGATCAACCGCGCATGGCTGGGCATGCACCGCCGGGAAAAGGCGGGTGGAACGCAAGCGACACTCGGGCTCGTTGAAGGGCTTGTTACCGAAGTCCGCGCCTTTGAAGGGGCTATGCACCGGATGCTGCGTAATGAAGCGCACTGGTTGATGCGGCTTGGCATGGCCGTTGAACGCGGCGACAATTCAGCACGACTGGTCGATGTCAAATATCATTTATTGCTTCCAGAAGGGCAAAGCGTTGGCGGCCCGATTGACCGGGATCAATGGACAACCATTCTACACACCGTTTCGGCTGTCACCGCCTATCGCTGGCTATACCGCGACGGATTGAAACCGGCCTCTGTTGCCGAAATGTTGATCCTGCGAGCGGAAATGCCGCGATCCCTCGCCGCATCCGCCGAAGAAGTTGTGTTGATGCTCAACGCAATCGGCAAACTCACCGGCCGTCAAGGTGAAGCAGATCGGATAGCCCGCGCACGCCAATTGGCGCTGACCCGCAAGGACATTAGCGGGATTATCATCGGCGGCTTACACGAATTTCTCGCCGAATATGTGCGCGGCAATGCCATGCTTGATACCGCCATTGCCAGCCAGTTCCGGTTTCCTTGAGCGCGATGCAAATTCAGGTAAACCACGTCACGACCTATCGTTTCAGCCAGCCACAATCCCGGTTGATCCAGCTGTTGCGGGTGACACCGCAAAGCTTTGCCGGACAAAATGTGCTCGAATGGACAATTGATGTTGACCGTGACGCACGATTGCGGACGTCGCATGACGGGTTCGGCAATATCGTGACCATGCTCTATCTTGACGGGCCGGTCGATGATCTGCGGATTACCAATCGCGGCACTGTGTTGACCGAGAACCGGGCCGGGCTTGTCACTGGCACGGTCGAAACTTTGCCACCCGCTGCCTATATCCGCTCGTCTGCGCTGACCCGGTGGGATGACGCCATCGGCGCTTTGGGACGGTTGATGCGCGATCGGCACGCACAGCAAATTGACGTGTTGCACGGCTTGATGAATGCCATTCGCTCCAAGATGCGCTTCGAAATCGGTGAACCCAGCATTGATCGCACAGCCGAATGCGCGTTTGCCCAAGGCCACGGCGTATGTCAGGATTTTGCCCATATTTTCTGCGCTGCGGCGCGTTCGATTGACGTGCCCGCGCGCTATGTTTCAGGCCACCTTGTCATCCGAGAGGGATTTGAACCGCAAAATGCATCGCATGCCTGGGCGGAAGCCTATGTTGACGGCCTTGGTTGGGTCGGGTTTGATCCGGCCAACGGCATTTGCCCCGACGATGCCTATGTCCGCGTTGCAATCGGGCTGGACTATCAGGGGGCTGCGCCGCTATCGGGAATGCGCGTCGGGGGTGGCGGTGAAGAAATGGACGTTGCCGTCCATGTCAGCCAATCCGGACAACAGAGCCAAAGTTAAAGGGCAGGCGCGCACCGATGACCTATTGTGTTGGATTGCTGTTAAAGGACGGTCTTGTCATGGTCGCCGACACCCGGACCAACGCCGGGGTCGACGATATATCAACATATCGCAAGTTGCACATCGTTGATGAAAGCGACGGGCGGCTGGTGGTGGCGTTGACCGCAGGCAATCTGTCGGTGACACAGCTTGTTCTATCGCTGTTGAAAGAGGGGCTGGCTCCGGCCAAGAAGGATGGCCCGCGCCGCTTTGTGGGCAACGCGCCGTCGATGTTCGCCGTGGCGCAGCTATTTGGTGAAGCGATCCTGATCGCCACCCGCGAAATGCAAGAAACGTTAGAGGCAGCCCAGGTTGCGGCATCGGTATCATTTCTGCTTGGTGGTCGGGTGAATGATGGGCCTTTGATCCTCTACCAGATTTACGATGTTGGTAATTTCATCGAATGCCGCGAAGACAAGCCCTATCTCCAGATCGGCGAAGGAAAATTTGGTAAGCCCATCCTTGACCGCGCCCTGCAATATGACACTGCACTGGATGAGGCCGTCAAAGTTGCCTTGATCTCCTTTGATTCAACGATGCGTTCCAACTTGGCGGTTGGCCGCCCGCTCGATCTCATTGCCCTCCCCCGTGACACAAGCCGCCCAGTCGTCAAACGACGGATCGAAGCCGATGATCGCTATTTTGATAATCTTTCGGCGCGCTGGGGCATGCTCCTTAACGAAGCCCGTGCGACCATCCCCGACCCGCCGTTCATGCGCGACATCACGGTTTAGGGCGCTTGTGGCCCGTTTGACCATTGGTCGAATGTAAGCGCCAGTCGGTCGAAAATCGGCATACGCCTGCCCCATCATCGTTATGGCGCTGGTGGCCACGCTCCTCTGAAAGACATGCCGTCGATGCGAAACCCGAACCTGATCCGCATGCTGGCCATCGCGCCACTGCTGTTGGCCTGCCCGGCAATCGCGCAGGATGCGGGCGGCACACAGACGCTCAGGGCCGACTATTTTGAGAAATATGCCCCGGTAACCGCGCTCGACATGGTCCAGCGCATAGCCGGATTTTCTATCGAGGGCAGCGAAGGGCGGCGCGGCTTTGGCGACAATGCTGGCAACGTATTGATCGACGGTGAACGACCATCAACCAAATCCGACGATATTTTTGCCGTGCTTGGCCGTATTTCGGCAAGCCAGGTCGATTATATCGAGGTTAGCCAGCAGGCCGGTGCCGACGGCGAGGCGCGCGGCAAGGCCCAAATCGTCAACGTCATCCTCAAGCGATCAGCAAAGATCACCGGCACTTATGACGCCAATGTCCAGATCGGGGAGAGATACGGGGTCACAGGTTTTGGCAATATATCCGCGACCGTGCGCCGCGGTGAGACGAGCTTTGAAATCAACGCTGGTAATTTCCAGGAATTACAGCGCGGATACGGGCCCGAAGACTTTAGCGACGGCAGCCGCCAATTGATCGAGCGCCGTTATTATGAAGGGCGCGGCGGATATGGCGAACAGAATCTGGGCGGCTCTATCAAGTCGCGGATCGGGGACGTAACGGTCAACGCCAATGCCAAGATTAAATGGAACGATGGATTTGATGACCGTGACGGTGCAATCGCATCGCCGGCTGGAACGCCAACCGGCATCGAGATTTTGACTGTCAGCGCCCCCGATTCCAACATCAGTTATGAATTCGGGGGAGATATCGCCTTTCCCTTAGCCGCAAAGCTGACATCAAAAGTCATCGGCTTGTACCGAAATGGCCAAGAAAATAGCAGGTCGCGGGTCGATACGACATTCTTTCCTGCTACGACGTCAGCGTTTGAAACTGTCAATCGCAACCGGCCAAGCGAGATGATATTTCGGATGCAGAATGACTGGGCGGGGCTGTCTGGCCATGCGATCCAATTTGGTGCGGAGATCGCTATCAACCGTTTACGCGCCAATTTTTCGGCGGCGAGTTCCACAAACGGGGCGGTCACAATTCTTCCCCCGTCCAATGTCCGGGTTAGCGAAACTCGCTTTGAACCCTTTGTTTCGGATGTGATTTCACTTGGCCCCACGCTCAAGATCGAAGGCGGGGTCGTCTTTGAATCGTCCCGCCTAAAACTATCGGGTAACGCCCAGGCAAACCGAAGTTTTCAGTTTCTCAAACCCCGCTTGGTCGCCACCTGGACAGTGGATAAAGCAACGACAATGGAATTCCGCGTCCAGAGACAGGTTTCCCAACTCGATTTCAATGAATTTGCCACGTCGGTTGATGTTGGCGCAGGCGGACAGGTGGATGCGGGCAATGCCGATCTTGTGCCTGAAAAAACGACGACAGTCACGGCGCTTATCAGGCACAAATTCATGGAGCGCGGCAGCATCCAGTTTCAGGGCAATTATGTGTTGGTCAGCGACACCCAGGACCTCGTTCCAGTGACAATCCGGGACGGGGGCGGCATGATACTCTCCCGATTTGATGGCACCGGAAATATCGGCAGCAGCAAGCGGTGGGATATAGAGGCCGAAATCACATTGCCATTCGACTGGCTGACCAAGCCGCTGGGGATCACCGGAATGGAATTGAAATATGTCGCCCATTATCATGGCAGCCGGGTCACTGATCCGGTGACGGGCGCGCATCGCCGCAAGTCTGGCCGCCCTTTATGGCACCAAAATTGGGAATTCCGCCACGATATTGCAAAGGCCGGTATCGCTTGGGGGTTTTCCGCATTCGTCGCCGCCCCACAACAGCAGTATTTTTTCAATCAGTTCCGCGAAACGCGCGAGGAAACACGGGTGTCTGCATTTGTTGAATATAAGAAATTTCCGCTCGGGACACTTCGGCTTCAGGCATTCAATATCACCAATGCCGAATGGCAACGCAACCGGTTGTTCTTTCGTGACACCCGCGACACCGGGCAATTAACCCGCATTATCGAACGCAGCCGCTTTCTCGACACAAGGTTCCAAGTGAGTTTGAACGGCAAATTCTGAAAAAACCCCGCCGGGGTTGAGCCGGCGGGGCATTTTTCTTGCGTCAAGGGCAGGTCTTATTCTGTGACCGCATCCTCAACGGTTTCGGGCGTGTGCACAACCGCTCCCAATGGATCATCGCCAAGGTCGGCTTCAATCGGTTGACGCAGTTCGGCGGCATGCTCTTCAGCGGCGGTGGCCGGGGCAATCAGGCTTTCCTGCCATGCACGCTGTTGGGCGCGCAGTGCCGCGTCACGGCTATTGGCAGTAATCCGCAGGCGGTTCAGGCCAGCCCCCGTTCCCGCCGGGATCAAGCGACCAACGATCACATTTTCCTTCAAACCAACCAACTGATCCTTCTTGCCTTCAACCGCCGCCTGTGTGAGCACGCGTGTGGTTTCCTGGAACGACGCCGCAGAGATGAAGCTGCGCGTTTGCAGGCTCGCCTTGGTGATGCCGAGCAGGATAGGTTTGCCTTCCGCAGGTATCTGTCCCTTGGTCAGTTTGCCGTTGATCTCGGTCATTTCTTCCCAGTCAACCTGTTCGCCAACCAGTAAGG
>JANNWX010000017.1:0-1680 GCA_031409315.1 Sphingomonadales bacterium
CGTCGAAAGTGCTTTCGACGCGTTCCTCGGCCTGTTTTCGGGCAGCAATACCGGCAAGATGCTGGTGAAGGTATAGTTGGGTGATGCTGGCAATCACGCCGAGCGGGCAGGCTTGCGGTGCGACAGTCACCGGCGTTGACCTGTCGCAACCGCTCGGTGTTGATGCCGTTGCCGAAATCAGGGCGCTCTGGCTTGACCATCATGTGCTGGCTTTCCCCGGCCAGCAGATGGATGATGACGATCTGGAACGTTTCACTTTGGCGTTCGGAGGCTTTGGAGATGATCCGTTCATCGCCCCCATTGCGGGACGCAAACATGTCATCGCCGTTGAACGCAAGGCGGATGAAACCTCGCCACTCTTTGCTGAAAACTGGCACAGCGACTGGAGCTTTCAGGCGGTGCCGCCCGCTGGCACCTGCCTTTACGGGATTACCATCCCACCCATTGGCGGCGATACGCTCTATGCCAACCAACACGCGGCGCTGAATGCAATGCCAGACAGTTTGCGCGCGCGGATAGACGGCAAGGTTGCAATCCATTCGGCCAAACGCGCCTATGCGCCCGACGGGTTTTACGGCGACGGTGACAAGGTGAAGCGATCAATGGATATCCGCCCGTCGCGCGATGCCGAGGCGGTTCAGCACCACCCCTTGATCCGCAAACATCCAGAAACCGGGCGCGAAGGTCTGTTCAGCTGCTATGGGTATATCATCGGGATCGTCGGCATGGACGACGCCGAGGCCGCCCCATTGCTGATCGAACTTTACACTTGGCAGGGGCGAGAGGAATTCCAGTATCGCCATGCATGGCAAAAGGACATGCTGGTGGTGTGGGACAATCGTTCGGTGCTGCATGCGGCAACGGGGGGGTATGACGGATATGACCGCTTGCTCCACCGGACGACAATCAAGGGCATTTGACGGCTCAAGGCCATGACTTAGACTTGTGAAGCGCGACGAGCCTATTATGAGAGTTTGATGGCCCGCCATATTCGACCCATCCTGTCATTTATCGCACTGGCGACCCTATGGTCGTGTGCCCGCGCCCCCGAACCTGTGCCCGAACAGCCGCGCCCAGCCCCTCCGCGGCCCGCGCCAGTAAGGCCGGTGCCGCCAGTGCCAGCCGTGACAATTGCTTGGCCGGATCGGCCACTGACGCCGGGCGACTGGGTCTATCGCCGTGACAACCGCGGATCGCTTGCTCTGTTCGGTCCAGCAGGAGACGCCGCCCATTTTGTCATCCGTTGCGATACCGCCAAACGGCGTATCTATCTATCACGCGCCGGTAATTTCGCAGGTGGTGATACGGGCCGTATGACAATCCGGACGACAACGGCTTTGCAAGCCTATGCAGTGGCCAACAGCAACGAAGACCCGCCTTTTGCCGCCGCAGACCTTGCGCCCACCGATCCGCATCTTGATGCGATGGCCTATAGTCGGGGCCGGTTTGCGATCATCGTGAAGGGTGCGCCAGATCTCATCATTCCAGCATGGCCGGAATTCAGCCGGGTTGTCGAGGATTGCCGCTGATATTCGCGTAAGACGAAGCAATAAAGATTAGTGTCAAAATAATTCAAATCAAGGCTTGAAATGTGCATCGATTTGACTCATTCTGCACGCGTGATCCCAAGGTCACAGGCTCTTCAACAATCGCGAAAGGAGGTGATCCGATGTCTCATGG
>JANNWX010000018.1:0-1564 GCA_031409315.1 Sphingomonadales bacterium
GAACGAAGCGCGTCAGCTGGTGTTTGCTTCGCTGTTGTTGGCGGACGAGCTTCAAGATGCCCGGCGCGGCATCGCGCCCTCACCCAAGCCGCTGCCGCCGCCCAATGACGCCGCGAACCTCACCTTGTTCGAGGATATTGCGCTCCGTTTGGAAGCTTTGGCATCAAGGCTTGAGAACGCTGACTAGAGCGCCTACACTGGTCGCTGGCGGATACTGCCCGGTGCGCGCTTTTGCGAACATCCCTGAGGCGATTCAACTTCCTAGGGGGCTGTCCCTGCCCGGACCCTGGTTCGGTGCATATGGTCCCCACCTGACGTTTACGGCGTCAGAGGATATTCCAGCAAACGGCCATGGTGGGTCCGCCAACCCTTCCTTTGATTGCGAATGAACGTGACAAAGCGAGAGCTTAGAAAAAATATAAGGTTATTGCGCCAAGAATTTGTTTCAAAATCACTTTTTAACAAAAAAATTGACCCAAAGCATTTCACGAAACCCCTCGCACCATTTTTTGGCGTCGACTGTGTTGTCGCAGGTTATGTTGCAATCGGGAGTGAGACTCCGGTTACGAATATCCTAGAATGGGCAGTTGTGGGCGGTTGCCGGATTGCCCTCCCCTATATTGCCAATCGCGACAGCCAGATCGAGTTCCGGCGCTGGATACCCGGCGAAGAACTGGGCGTCGCGCCATTTGGTTTTCAGCAACCATTGCCGGGCTCCGCCACGACCAGCCCGGATATCATCCTGACTCCATTGGTTGGTTTTGATCGCGCGCTAAACCGGTTGGGGCAAGGAGCGGGCCATTACGACCGTGCATTTGCGCGCTGGCCATCGGCACTCAGAATTGGAATCGCTTGGTCGGTTCAAGAAATTGCCAGCATTCCGACTGATCCGTGGGATTTACCGCTTGACGCCGTGTTGACGCAACGGGAATGGATCATCGGCCCGACAGGACGGATACAATGATGCAGCCCAGTTTAAGAAAGCCGTTTGGCATAATAGCCATGTTGATATTCATAACCGGCTGGGCGGTAGTGATTGGAAGTCTATCAGAAATTACCGGAAAATGGTCGATCCTGGCACAGTCGCTCTATTATGTGACCGCCGGGACGGTCTGGATATTGCCGCTTCGTCCGCTGCTACGGTGGATGGAGACCGGGCGGTTCCGTCCTATGCCAGAGCCCGACAGGGCAGAATGAACTGAAGAAAAATGGCGCGAGTGACGGGACTCGAACCCGCGACCCTCGGCGTGACAGGCCGATACTCTAACCAACTGAGCTACACCCGCGCACTGGATGATTGGTGAGGGCGCCGTAAGGCAACGCGGTGCGAAGTGTCAACCCTGCATCCGCGATCCCCCCAGCGGATTTAGCGAGCCTTGCGCAGCCTGATTTTGCTGAAACGTATTGACGCCTAGCCGCCATCACGAAGGCTTGAGGAGCTGAATCAAACGCAATGGCGTCCGATACTTGACGTCATGCAATCGATTACCGCGATCGCTTTAACGAAATATTCGTCCCTTCTGGCGCATTCTTCCCGCGAACAGCTTTTTCTGAGCGGGGGTTA
>JANNWX010000019.1:0-3211 GCA_031409315.1 Sphingomonadales bacterium
GACCCCGGCAATATCTTGTGCTGGCCTGGGGCCGCGTAACGACCGATCAAGCCGCCGTGCCCCGTCCAGCCACACCTGCCTTTCCTGATCCCCTTGCACCAATGGATGTTTCAACAGGGCAAGCAGACCCACTGGGGCGAGACGGTCAGCCAATGCTGACACCAACGACAGGATCAAAGTGCCGATTGGCGTTGTTGTCAGGCTTTGTCCCGCCGAGTCGTCCGCTGCGATCCCCCATCTATGCAAATGGGCAGAGACACGGCGCGCAAGATCACGATCCGGGGTCACCAGTGCGGCGGTATTATCATCAATTTCAATCGCATGGCGGAGTGCCAGCGCAATCGCCTGCGCTTCATCCGCTGGATTGGCTGTCTCCATCGCTTTGACACGAAAAAGATCACGCTCTGCCTTCCCAAGTCCGATCCATTTGCGGGTAAATTCAGCAGGGGCAAGCGCGTTGGAAATCGCGCGCGTCCGGTTGGCACGGGCATCGGCACCGCTTCCCCAACGCCACGTCTGGACATCGGCCCGCGTCACGCCAAGCCGGGCAAGCAGCAGGTGCAGGTGAAATTGCGGATGGCTTTCAATCGCCGGTTCATCTTCGTATCCGCCAATCGCCTGCCATTCAGTGTCCGGCATTGTCAGGTCCAGCCCAGCCAGAACAACCCTGCCATTATCCATTCGGCTAATCGTTTTGAGCAGATTGGTAATGGCCGGGGCAGTCGTGCTGATGCCTGCGGCAATGACGAACCCAGACGGCGGCGCAGTGGACCAGCTTCGTGCGACCGCATTCAATTGTCGATTTTTGCGATCCGTGCCGTCGATCAGGCCCCGCGATGCCAGCGTGTCAGGCCAAGATTGAAAAACACGCGTGAATAGATCCAGCGCCTTTTGCCAATGTTCCGATACATCCTGATCAACCACAAGGCCGGTCAGATCAGTCAGGCTTTTCTCTTCAACGGTCAGCTGGTCGAGAGTGTGGCCAAAATCGAAGGCCAGCCGCATCGCTTGGGCTGAATCTATCGGATCAAAATCAAGCGCCTTTGCTTGCTGGATCAATTGGGCAAGCATCAATTGCCGCTGGAGCGGGACTATCGCGGCTGGAATTGGTTCTGCTGCGATGGGGTCCAGCGCAAGCCCCACCTGTTCGCCAAGGTCAGAATCCCCAACCGGCACCAACCGGGGAAGGAGCAGCCCGCCTTCTGATTGCCGCACAAAAGCCTCTGCAATCGCTTGTTTAGCGCGATTGTTTGGAACAATTATTGTCCCGCGCGCCAAGCCCAAAGGGTCTTTCCCGTAGAGCGATAAAATGCCAGCGACCAGCGCGTCAGAAAATGCCCGGTGCGGCGGAATAGTGTAGATCGAAGGGCCGCGCCGTTCAGGCATGGGCGAGCATCAGCTCCGTTTTTGGAATGGCGCCCGGTGTTCCTACATCGAACCATAGGCCCTGATGCACAACCCCAAAGCAACGCCCCTCCGCAATCGCACGGTCCCAGAAAATGTTTGTCGAAAAGGCGGCACTTGGAGGATCTACCAGCAATCGCTGCGACAACATCTGGATTCCGGTCCAAACATAGGGGGCCACACGCCCGGCCTTGCGCCGCGACAACCGTCCCCACCCGTCCATATGAAAATCACCGCGCCCCGCGTGGTTGTTGGCGCGGGCCAGAGGCACAAGTAGCATGAGCGCGTCCATTTTTGCATCGTCCCAATGCGCCGCGAGCAACCGGATCGCGTTTATCGGCCCATCGACCCAGATATTATCGGTATTTACACAGAGGAAGGGATCGTCACGCAAGAGGCCCTTGGCGCGGATCAGGCCGCCTCCGGTTTCGAGAAGCTGGTCGCGCTCGTCCGAAATGATCACCTCCAGATCGGCTGCTTTGGTCCCCAGATGCGCTTCTAGTGCGTCGGCGAAATAGTGGACGTTGACAACCACCCGGCCAACCCCGGCCGCGCGCAGGTGATCCAGCACATGATCGAGCAAAGTTGATCCGGCAACTTCTACCAACGGCTTTGGCCGGGTCGCGGTCAGCGGACGCATCCTGGTGCCTTTGCCTGCCGCCATTACCATCGCCGTATTGGGGACGTCGGCCTTGATCTGCGGTATCACCGATACAGACCGGCGTTTCATGGCACGTCTGCCCAGGCAGACGCGCGGGCACGCACAGGAACATTCGCGTCAAACCATTCTTTGACCGGGGCCAAGTGTGGCTGGGCAAGGTTACGTTCCAAAAGGCCCCACATCCGCGGCTGAAACTGGCGATAATTTGGCTTGTTATCGCGTTTCCAAAGCCGGGTGAAGACGCCCAAAATCCGGGTGTTTCGCTGTGCGCCCAAGGCCCAATAGGCGGTTTCAAATTCCGCACCCTGCCCTGTCGCCTGCTGATAATAAGCCAGCATTTGTGTTTCGATTGCGGGCGTCACATCGCGGCGGGCGTCTTCCAACATCGAAACAAGATCATAAGCTGGATGGCCGATGAGAGCGTCCTGAAAATCGAGCAATCCGAAACGGGCAACGCCATTCTCTCCGTCAATAAGCATGATATTTTCGGCGTGATAGTCGCGCAATTCTGTCACGGACTGGCCTTGCGCCTCAATCGGTGACAGTGCCTGTTGCCACGCGCTGCGAAACCCCTGCACATCAACATCAAGTCCCAATGCCGGGCAATACCAGCTTGTAAACAATTCCACTTCATCAAGCCATGCGCCCAATCCGTGAGGCTGCAATCCGGCAGGTGGCCTATGGCCGTGCAGGGCGATCAGAACATCCACAACGCCGCGATATATCCCTGCTTCGCGGAACGGATCGGCATCAACCGCTTCGCGCATCCGTTCGTTCCCGAAATCCTCGATTAACAGAAGGCCGTGAACAAGGTCGCGGTGAATGATACGGGGGGCCGACAACCCGATACCGGTCAGATATTCCGCGACGTGGATGAAAGGTCGCGGATCTTCATGCGGCGGCGGGGCATCCATCAAAACGGCGATCCTATCCCCCTGAGTGATCCTGAAATACCGCCTGAAGGATGCGTCTCCGGCGAGCGGCCGTATTTCGGCACCACCCCAACCGGCGTCAATAAGAAAGGCCACTGCGGCTTTAGGAGGCGTCATGGAAACGGCCATCTGCTCTTCCAAGACGGCGGAACGACGGCTGTCAATATCCGGGTGTCATCCGTGTTGATTTTCAAACGAAGACGAAGCGCATCTG
>JANNWX010000020.1:0-3030 GCA_031409315.1 Sphingomonadales bacterium
AACAGGAGCCTCTTGGGTAACCGCTTCTGGAGCCGCTTCCTCTACTGCGGCTTCAACCGGAGCAGCTTCTTCTACTGGTGCTTCTTCAGCAACAGCTTCGACAGTTGCGGCCTCTTCGGCCACAACTTCGGCTGGCGCTTCTTCAACAGCAGCAATTTCTTCAACAACTTCAGGCTCTGGCTCTGGCTCAGGTTCTGGCGCAGGGGCAGCGGCGGCTTCAGCAGCAGCGACCTTTGCGGCCTCTTCTGCTTCAAGCTTGTCAGCCGCTTTCTTGGCTAGTTCTTCAACGCGCTCAAGCGCCTTTTCGCCGGGCTTGCCCTTGGTCGGGTTATTACGGGCGGCACGTTCACGCACACCGGCAACGTCGAGAAAACGAGCAACGCGGTCAGTTGGCTGCGCACCAACGCCCAGCCAATGCTTGGCGCGTTCAGCATCAAGCGTAACACGCTTTGCATCATCCTTGGCGAGCAGCGGATTATAGGTGCCGATCTTTTCAATGAACTGGCCATCACGCGGGCTGCGGGCGTCCGCCACCACGATCCGGTAATAAGGACGCTTCTTGGAACCGCCACGCGACAAACGAATTGAAACTGCCATTATATTTTCTTCCTTATGTTAAACTGTGAAACTCTATTTCTTCAAAATCTGGTCAAACCCCGGCGGCAAGCCTTGCGGCATACCACCACCGCCGAGCAATCCACCAAGCCCGCCACCCTTGCCGAGCAATGCGCCTAATCCCTTCATGCCGCCCATTTTGCGGATTTTTTTCATGGCCGTCGACATTTCCTGATGCATTTTCATCAGCTTGTTGACGTCCTGAACGGTCGTTCCCGATCCTTTGGCAATGCGGATTTTGCGCTTCGCCTGAAGCAATTCCGGTCTGGACCGCTCCTTGGGGGTCATCGAACCGATCATCGCGTCCATGCGAACCAGAACGCGGTCATCAACCCCGCCTTGCGCCATCGCCGACTGCGCCTTTTTCATGCCCGGCATCATGCCCATCAGCGCGCCCATGCCGCCCATCTTCTGCATCTGTTTCAACTGGCTCCGCAGGTCGTTCATGTCGAACTGGCCCTTGACCATTTTCGCGGCCATTGCCTCGGCGTCTTCGGATTCAATGGTTTCGGCTGCGCGTTCGACCAGCGAGACAATGTCGCCCATACCGAGAATCCGGCCCGCGACACGCCCGGGGTGAAAAACGTCAAGCCCGTCCAGCTTTTCGCCTGTGCCGACAAATTTGATCGGCTTGCCGGTGACCGCGCGCATGGAAAGGGCGGCACCGCCGCGCGCATCGCCGTCCATCCGGGTCAGAACAACGCCGGTCAGCGCAACCTGATCAGAAAAGTTCTTGGCGACGTTAACGGCGTCCTGACCCGTCAACGCATCGACAACCAGCAGAATTTCGGCAGGGTCAGACGCGGTTGCCACCGCCTTCATCTCATCCATCAACTGCGCATCGACGTGCAAACGCCCGGCGGTGTCGAGCATCAGGACGTCATAGCCTTGCAGTTTTGCCGCTTGCATCGCCCGCTTGGCAATATCGACCGGCTGCTGGCCCTGCACGACGGGCAAAGTCGCAACACCAATCTGTTCGCCCAGCACCGCAAGCTGTTCCTGCGCCGCCGGACGGTTGACGTCGAGCGATGCCATCAGCACCTTTTTGCGTTCTTTTTCAAACAGGCGCTTGGCAATTTTCGCGGTCGTCGTTGTCTTGCCCGAACCTTGCAGCCCGACCATCATGATGATGGCGGGCGGCGTGACGCCCAGATCAAGCGCGGACGCTTCGGACCCAAGTATCTCGACCAGCGCGTCGTTGACGATTTTAACGACCTGCTGGCCCGGGGTGATCGATTTCAGAACCGAATGACCAACCGCCTTTTCGGTGATGTTATCGATAAAGGTGCGAACGACAGGAAGCGCGACATCGGCTTCCAACAGCGCGATCCGCACTTCGCGCATCGCCTCACGCACGTCAGCCTCACCCAGCGCGCCACGACCACGCAGGCGGTCAAAGACGCCGCCAAGCCGTTCGCTCAAGGTTTCAAACATACCGGTCGCCTTTTCATGCGCAATCAAGCAAAAAACGCCGGCGGACGAAAACTCGTCGGCCAGCGTTCGCCATCAGGCGCGCAATTCTGTCACTTTCTCATGAAAGCGGTTGCGCGATACAGCCAACATACGTCGGCGTCAATTCTATCAGCATTTTCCCGATATTTAACCGCATTTTCATCACTATGCCCCAATGAACCATATTCGTCTTTGTTGGGGGCACTTTCAAAGTGACAGAAGTTTCACAGGGTCAGACAGCAGCACAATCCAAAATCGCCCGAACTGCGCGCAGGGATATTTATACCGGAGCGATTGTCGTTGCAGCCATTTTGATGTTTGCTGGCACTGGCACGTCCGTCATGTCGGCCGTTCTACGTAACATTTCAGGGATAGGTGGCGGCTCTGACCGAATTTTAACAGTTGCCCTTCTCCTCAACATTGCCTTGATTCTGTTTGGCTGGCGTCGATACCGGGATCTGCAAAAAGAAGTGCAAATTCGCGGCGAAGCAGAAGAACGGGCCCAAATTCTTGCGCTCCATGATCCTTTGACCGGATTTCACAATCGCCGGTCAATTGCCGAAAACGGCACACAAATGCTGGCCCGCGCCAGCCGTCGTGGAAAATCCGTCGCGATGCTGATGCTCGACCTCGATAATTTCAAGACGATTAACGATGTCCATGGCCATGCCACAGGCGACGCGCTTCTCCGCACGGTTGCGGCCGAGGTGACAAAAATCGTACCACCAAGCGCCCTGACCGCGCGATTGGGCGGCGATGAATTTGCATGTGCCTTCATCTTTGATGGCACCAACAAGGACATTGTTGATCGCATTGCCAATGATATCGTCATCCGGCTTTCGCAGCCAATCGACGCGGACGGCACATTTTCTCATATCAGCGTTTCGGTCGGCATTGCCCATTCAAGTGGTGAGGGGGATACAATCGATTCGCTGATGCGCCGGGCCGACATTGCGATGTATG
>JANNWX010000021.1:0-2076 GCA_031409315.1 Sphingomonadales bacterium
CGAAAAGTTCAAGCCGGGCCCCCTTGTAACTGATCCGGTTGCGTGCAGGATCATGCACAACACGTAGTGCCGAAATTTTCCAGACTGGGACTTTAGGGCAACCGTT
Source organism: Sphingomonadales bacterium (assembly GCA_031409315.1). GTDB lineage: Bacteria > Pseudomonadota > Alphaproteobacteria > Sphingomonadales > Sphingomonadaceae > Aquisediminimonas. Next base: position 107 of record JANNWX010000021.1, read on the forward strand.
TTCATCAATGACCGCGCACGGCGTATATGCCGCACGTTCCAGTGTTGAAACGCCGCCTTTGCGGACCCCATTGGCGGCGACCAACCGGCCGCCGTCGCTCAGCACGATCAGAAGGTTTTCGACAATCCCGTCTTTAAGCGTGTCAGTCAGCGCAACCTTGTCGCCGTAGGCGATATCGCCATTGGCATTGGTGATCATCACATTGCCCTGCGCATTCACTTCGCCGGTTTTCCGGTTCCAGACAATTTTATCGGCGCGAACACGGTCATCGTCGCGTTTCATCCGCACATCGCCAGACGCAGTTACGATGCCATTGTCGGTATCATATTCCAGTTCGTCGGCGGCAAAATCGACGTTGAAGCTTTTCGCATCGGAAACCAGAGCTTTTTCGATTGCGGATTGCGCATAAGCAGGCTCGCTCACGACAAGGCAGATTGGCAAACTTGCCGATAGCATGGTTTTGATAATCGTCACGCGTCAGGGTTTTCTTTCGAATCTGCTGCCCCTATCGCATTCAAAGCGGGTTGCTGCAATCAGCCAGAGTTCGCCTTGCCGAGAAAGCGATACACGTTATCACAATCGCAGACGATTCGCCGCGACACGCGATTTCCAGCCAAGGACGTAAAATGATCCAGATCAGTTTCTCAAATGACCGCCCGACAACCCCACACAGCTTGGCCATCACCGTTTCCAAAGGCGGTCTGGAAAGCCTTCGCGTCGCTGGTGGTGGCGATGACCTTGTTCGTGCAGCAGCCAAAGCCAACCGGTTCGAAGGCGATGCGGGAAGTCTTTCAGAGACGTTTGTCGGGTCCGGCGGTGTCGTCAGCCGGCTTATCCTCGTTGGAATCGGTCAAGCGAGTGTTGAGGATATGGAAAAGGCCGGTGCCGCGCTGAGCGCCAAGCTGTTGGCGTCTGGCGAAACCACGTTGGCGATCGACCTGAACGGTCTTGCCATAAAACCTTCAGCTGAGGCTGCGGCCCGTATGGCGTCAGGCGCTGTCTTGCGCGGGTGGCGTTACGATCAATATCGCACCAAATTACCTGAAAAGCAGAAACCTACGCTTACTTCCATCACGATCATTGGCGCGCCAGATAGCAGCGAAGCCGCATGGGCGCACCAGGCAGCAGTTGTGAAGGGCGTGTCGTTTACGCGCGAGTTGGTCACGGAACCGGCCAATATCATCTATCCTGACTCTTTTGTCGTCCGCTGTGAACGGATGAAGGCACTAGGCGTTGAATTTGAGGTTCTTGGCCAGGCTGAAATGGAGGCCGCGGGCATGGGTGCTTTGCTTGGCGTTAATCAGGGCTCGGTGCGTGAGCCGCGCCTGCTCGTGATGCGGTGGGACGGCACTGGCGGCGCGAAAAACCCGCCTGTCGTTTTCGTGGGCAAGGGGGTTACGTTTGATACTGGCGGCATTTCGTTGAAACCTCCTGCCGGTATGGAGGATATGAAGTGGGATATGGGCGGGGCCGGGGCCGTAGCCGGGGCCATGCTCACACTCGCCACGCGCAAGGCCAAGGCGCATGTTGTCGGCGTCTGCGGTCTGGTTGAAAATATGCCCGATGGCAAGGCGCAGCGGCCCGGCGACGTCGTCACGTCCATGTCTGGCCAAACCATCGAAGTCATCAATACCGACGCCGAGGGCCGCCTTGTCCTGTGTGACGCGATGACATGGGTTCAACGCAAATATAAGCCGCAGATCATGATCGATCTAGCAACGCTTACCGGAGCGATCATGATTTCACTTGGTCTTGAACACGGGGGGCTGTTTTCCAATGATGACGGCCTTGCGGAGTCGCTGACCAAGGCCGGGAAAGAATCGGGTGATCCGCTGTGGCGGATGCCACTTGGTGCCGCTTACGACAAGTTGATCGACAGCCCGATTGCCGACATCAAGAATGTTGGCCCGCGCGAAGGCGGGTCGATCACCGCTGCTCAATTTCTGCAGCGTTTTGTCGAAGACGGCGTT
>JANNWX010000022.1:0-10846 GCA_031409315.1 Sphingomonadales bacterium
GAGCAACGCCAAGCGCAACGACGCCGCATCTGCGCCGCCAGGCCCAGCGAAATAGTCGCTGAGCAAGCCGACGCCTTGCGGAGCGACAATTAAGTTAAACACATTGGCGATCAGTAGCGAGATTGCGATAAACATTGCCCGCATCTTTGGCGGCGCCAAATTCTGCGCCAGCGAAAAGGCCGGGCCGATGTAGAAATAAATGGCAGGAATGAAAATCCACCACATCGCCGTCGCAACGGTAAGTGAATTTGTCCAATATGCGATGATCGACGGAATTGTCGCCAAAGCCGTCACAACGCCGAGTAGTCGTAATATCTTGCGCGGATCGGTATATGCAGGACGCGCAACTAACCAAGCTGTGAACAAAGATGCCGCGATCCCCATCACGAGATGGATTGGCCCAACCACAGCACCTGCCTCGCCCACATCAAGACCATAAGTCCGTTGGATGAAGGTCGGTGTGAACCACATCAGGCCCCAGCCCCATAAAGCCGAAAGGCCGCTGCCCATCATCGCGTGCACAGCCGCTTTTTGCGACCAGAGGAATTTCATCGTCTCGATAAATGGCGGCGCTGGTTGATCGGATACAGCATCAAGCCGTCCGCGCGCTGGCTCCTTAATCGTAATAAAAATGACCAATGCAAGAATGACACCGGGGACGCCGAGCACGTAAAACGCAGCGCGCCAGCCATATTCTGCAGCAACCGCACCCGCCATATCGGCCCCAAGCCAAGCGCCAATCGGCGCACCCAGCGCAAAAACTGTCATTGCCATCGCTCGGCGACTGGCGGGGAAATAATCAGCAACGATGGCGTTACACGAGGGCGTTCCGCCTGCTTCACCAATTCCAACGCCAATACGGGCGAGCAAAAGCTGCATATATCCTTGCGACATTCCGCACAGCGCCGTCATCGCCGACCAAACCGTCATCGAAATAGCGAGTAAATTTTTACGGTTGTACCGATCGGCAATCCAGGACAGCGGAATACCCATTGTCACATAGAAAAGCGCAAGAGAGACGCCGGTAAGAAACGCAACGCCGCTATCGGTTAAATTGAGTTCGAGCCGGATCGGTTCAAGCACCGTTGACATCACATAACGGTCAGCGATGTTAATCGTATAGGCCAGCATCATGATGATAAGGACGTACCAACGCTGCCCCAGTGTTGAGACTTGATCTATGTTGCTCGGCGTAGCCGGTACACTACTCGCCATACTCATTCTCCTTGGCTTGCTGCCAGTTCTGGCCCCAACATTGTGCGAAGCGGGCCCAGATAGGGGGCAAAATTCTCCCATTGATCCACGCCGCCGGTAAATATCGGTTGCCGCACCTGTTCTGAACTCGCTGTGCGAACAGCACGGTCGGTTTCGTGAAAATTGATGCAGGACTCTTCGAACGGTAGGTCGCAGAAATTGAGCAAGCGGCGGACCTGCGTTTCAAGATCGGCCACAACCTCTTCATAATGCACGCGCAACACCTTGCCGGGAAGCACCTGATCCCAATGATCCATCAGCCGCACATAATCGCGGTAGTAACGCCCAACCTCTTCAAGGCCATAAGTAAATTCCTGACCTTCGGCGAAGAGCTGCTTGAACCCTGAAAAGCAGCACCCCATCGCGCTGCGCCGTGCGTCAATGATCTTTGCATTTGGGAGGATGAGATGGATCAGCCCGATATGCCGGAAATTATTTGGCATCTTGTCGATGAAAAACGGTGTGCCCGCTTTGCGGTGGATCATCGTATCCTTGATGAACGCCTCTCCAAATTCGGTCAGCTCTTCGCGGGTTAGTTCGCCGAGATTGGCCGGATACTCGGGTTCCTCATCCGTCCGCCGCCGCCCGCTCAAGCGGTGCGCGAGGGACAGTATGTTGGGAAGCTCCATCGTCCCCTCAACCTGACTGTGCGACGCGAGAATTTGCTCCAGTAAGGTCGATCCCGCGCGCGGCAGGCCGAGGATGAAGATCGGGTCATTTTCCACATAACCGGCCCCCGCCTTTTCCGTGAACAATGTCGGCGTGCAATGCTCGACCTGCCGGTCGATCTCCCCAGTGATCCGCCGCCAGTCATAGCCCACTTCTTCGCGTTTCAGACGGTTACCGCGCTCATAATAGGTGAAGGATTCGTCATATTGCCCATGATCCTCAAGCGCTTTCCCAAGAGCGAAACAAAGATGATAGCGATCGGCGAGCTGGGTGGTTGGTGCAGCCTCACGATCCTGCATCGCCGCGATCTGGGCTTCGTCAAATTTATAGGTTTTAAGGTTGGCGAGACTCCAATAGGCGTCACCGAAGTCGGGTTTGACCCGATAGGCTTGGGTATAGGCCTCAATCGCTTCTGACTGGTTGCCCACCGTCTTGAGTGCATGGCCGATCGACAAGTGAAGCGTCGGATTGTCAGGCATTCTTTCTGAATGTTCCCGATAAATCGAGAGCGCCTCGTCAAATTCGCCAATGGCGAGGCTCTGATTGGCGTAGAGCAATTCAAACTGCGGCTTATCGGGGGCCTTGCTGCGGAGTGCTTTGGCCTGTTCAAGCGCTTCACCAAACTTCTGGCGCTTGTGCAGCACATTGACGTAATCGAAATGGGCGTTGGTGTTTTCCGGTTCGAGCACAACGCACGACTCAAGCAGAAACTCCGCATCATCAAAGGAGTTGAACTTGACACCAATGTCCGCAAGCAGGCGCATGCCCTCGATGTGATGCTTCTGCTTTTGCAGAAAGGCGCGGCACAGATTTTCGGCTTTGGCGATCCTGTGTTCATGGATCAGGCTGACTACGGATTGCAGCTCGGGGGGGAGGCTTTCCAGATAGGCATATTGCGCCCGGGCATAACCGGCTGCCTCATCGCGCCCGGCCGTTTCATGAAGTTCGGCGAGCATGCGCCAGCTGGCGAGCAAACCGGCATTATAGGTGACTGCGGCCTGATAAGCGGTCAGCGCTTCGTCGGTGCGACCAAGCACGCGCAAGCAGTGTCCGCGCTCCTGATGGGCGCGGCCAAACCCGGGATCAAGTTCGATCAGCTGGGTAATTGTCACCAAGCCATCGAGCGGGCGTCGTGCATAACGCTGGATCGCAGCCAAAAAATAAAGCGCGTCGCGGTGCTGCGGGTTTGTCTTCAGGGCTTCGGTGCAAATGCGTTCAGCCTCAGCCAGTTGCCCCTTCTGCAGGGACGCCTTGGCAAGTTCGACCAGAGTGTCGACACCTTCGCTCGGCGCTTTTTCCGCCAATACTGCGTTGCTTGTCATCGACATCCGGTCAATCTGGTCTCTTTCGCACCATTGTCCAGCCCCAATTCCTCCGAACGACTAAGGGCAGCGCATTAAAGCACTGCCCTTGCCCGACCCAGAGGGTGCCGCCCCGAGACGAGGCGGCTCTCTCTACATCTTGTAGGATACACGCAGACCAATGGTGCGCGGGCGCGTTGTTGTCACGCGGACTTCGCCGTCGTTCGAGCTGGTAAACAGCTGAGGCCGCTTGTCTCCCAGATTGTCGACATAGAGCGTGGCCGACCATTCATCCTTGCTCACCCCAACCGAGGCATCAAACGTGCTATAGCCGGGCTGGCGGAAGGATTGAGGCTGAGCCTGGATGACAGCGCCCGCCGGGACCGTCACACCGTTGATGACCGAAGTCGCGCCGCAAACCGAATAGGGTGCCCGGCATCCCGTATAGAGGATGCTGGTATTATCGACGGAGGACGTGATCGTCTTGCCAACACGGTGGAAGCCGACCTGTGCGAAAGGCTTCAGTCCTGAACCGGTTTCCCATTCATAGCGCAGCCGGATGTTGCCCTGGAACTTCGGGCTGAGTGCCAGTGGGCTACCAGCCGGGACAATGTTGCCCGAAGTGCACAGCAATGTCGCGATGGCATTGGTCGTGCACCCCTTCAACTCGGTGTCGTTGAAGGAGAAACCAGCGCCAATTGTCAGTTCCCTAGTCGGTCGGGCGTTGATATCGCCTTCAAAACCCTTAATCCTCGCATTGGCCAAGTTGTTGACAAAGGTCTGGTTAGAGATGTTCTGATTGAACGACGCAATCTGGATATCACTCCAATCAATCATGTACGCCGCCAAATTGACCTGCAACTTGCGATCAAGCAGGCTCAGCTTTGCGCCAATTTCATAGTTGGTCACATCATCCGGCGCATAGGCCCGGTTTGCAGCGCAAGCCGCCGTGAAAGCTGCCCTAGCAGCGACTGAGGCATTACAGCCCTTCCGGTTGAAGCCCCCGGGGCGGAAGCCTTCGGAATAGGTGGCGTAAACCAGCGAGTTTGGCGTGACCCGATAGGTCAGGTTGCCCTTGAAAATCACACCCTTGTATGTGGCCGGGCTGATACCTGCAAGGTTGGTGGACAAGACCGCGCTCGCCGCCAGCGATGTTGGCGCAACAGGACGCGGCGTGTAATTGCAGGTCGTCAAGCCCGAGGGCGCGGTATTGACGGTATTACAGGAGTCGCGAACCGATCCGGTAAAGCTTGTGCTCGAACCACCTTCCATCGACGCTTCTTCAGTATAGTAGCGCGCGCCGCCAGTCAGAGTCAGCTTTTCAGGAATAATGTCGAACGAAGCTTCACCGTAAACCGCGATCTGGCGGTCACGACGGTAGATCGTATTGACAAAACCAGCGCCCGGCAAAACACCGACGCCCAACACATTGACGCTCGGATGCGGAGCGAGGTTATAATTGAAGCCCGCTGCTCGCAGGACATAGTTCCACTGGGTCACGTCTTCTATCTTGTTCAGATCATAGAACAAGCCAAAGGTACCGCGGAGACGCTTTTCGGCAGGCGTGGTGAGCCGGAATTCATGGGTCCAGCGCGTGTTGCGGTTGTTGACCTTATAGCTGTTCGCCGGGGAATAGCATGTCTGCCCCTGAGCCGCCGAGCTGGCATAGCCCGAATAATAAACGCCGCGATCACAATTGTAGAACGGAATGTAAAGGCCGATGCTCGCATATTTGGCATAGTCGGCCTGCTGCACGGCGCGATGGTTCTGATATGACGATGTCAGGATCATATCTAGCGCGCCAAGCCGCCCCTTTAGGGTCAGCGAGGACAGGCTGATCGTGTCGCGCAGAGTGTTGGGGCTATATTGCTGCACCTGCAAATCGCCCACGCCTGGCGTATAGTCAAAAACGCCGTCGGTTTCGAGCTCTTGATACAGCGTCATCGCTTCCAGCGACCAGTCCTCATTGAGCTGGAAGCCGAGCGTCGCACGGCCGCCATTATACTGCGCGTCGTTATAGTTCTTTTCGACGAAGGCGGTGTTGGTAATCGACTGACGGATCGGCACCCGGAAACCACCAGAAGTTCCAGTCGCGGTCGCAACGCAATTCACCACATTGACGCAAGACTGGATCGCCTGCTCGACCAGCAGCGGGTTACCTGTTGGCAAACGGCCCGCGCCGCCAGGGTTCCAAGGCATCTGATAAGTGCCCAGGACATTGTCGATATATCCGCCCTGCTTGCTGCTATACGCAGCAAGGCGGATCGCCAGCTTATCCTTCACGATCGGTATGTTGACATAGCCATCAACACTAAAGCTTGGGTCGCCACTCTTTGTCGTAGCAGCGCCAGCATTAAACCCGGCCTTGAAGTCAGAGAAATTGAGTTTGCTGGTGATATATCGAATGGCACCGCCCATCGCGCTTGCGCCGAAAAGCGTGCCTTGCGGACCCGCCAAGACCTCAATTCGCTCCAAATCGACCGGATAAAAGTCAAGGTTGCGGCCCGGAGTCGAGGCCGGAGCATCGTTCAGATACAGCGCCACGTTCGGTTGAACACCTGCCACACCCAAAATCTGGGCACCCGGCGTGTCGGTCGAAAGGCCACGAATGTAGATTGATGATATGCCCGGGCCGCGTGACGCTGTCCGGACATTGGGGAGATACTCCACCAAATCCTCAAAGTTCGCCACATTGAGCTGAGCAAGCGCATCTCCGCTCAAAGCCTGAATGGCGAGCGGAACCCTGTTGAGCGATTCTTCACGCCGCGTTGCTGTCACGATGATATCGGTGATACCGCGGTCAGCTTCTTCGTCCGCACCTTGCGCATATACCGGCGCACTGCCCGCACCAAGCGATGCAAGCACAAACGCAGCTGCGGAAATTTTCAAGTAGCTTTTCAATTTTTTTCCCCTCACCCATCCCTCAACATCGCAAGGGTTTATTTTTCACCTACAGACTGAAACTGGAGTCCCCCTCAAGCAACTGACCAAATTTTCTGGATTGGTAAAATAAATTCCTCAACCAATCACATCATCTACATGTCGCGATTAGAAGACCTAATATATGAGGCCATGCGGTGGATCGTCGGTCGCTACAACGCTACGCGGACGACAAATTGAAATAAGGTCAGGGGAACACATGCATAACGGTGCGGATTTTGTTTTATTGATCGCGTGCGAGGACCGCAAAGGTATCGTCGCTGCGGTCGCAAATTCAATCGCAAGCCAGAATTGCAATATTATTGAAAGTTCACAATACGGAGATGAAAATACCGGCCGCTTTTTTATGCGCGTGGCGATTTCCACCGCTATCGAGACAAGTTCGGAGAGTTTTACGGCAGCGTTCATGCCGGTCGCGACGGCATTTCGACTAGACTGGCGCATCCACGATTTGCGCAAAAAGCTGCGGGCGATGATCATGGTGAGCCAAGGTGGGCATTGCCTCAACGACCTGCTCTATCGGACCTCGACCAATCGTTTACCAATGGAAGTGACCAGCATTGTTTCCAACCATTTGAATTGGCAGCGCCGCGCAGAACATGAAGGTATTGCGTTCCACCATCTGCCTATTTCCCCTGAAACCAAACTGGATCAGGAAGCCAAGCTGCTTACAATGGTGGAAGAGCAGCGAGTCGACCTCATCATCCTAGCCCGCTATATGCAGGTGCTGTCCGACCAGCTTTGTCGCAAGCTTGATGGCCGTGTGATCAACATACATCACAGCTTCCTGCCTGGCTTTAAGGGAGCAAAGCCATATCACCGCGCCTATGAACGCGGTGTAAAAATGGTCGGTGCTACAGCGCATTACGTGACACCTGATCTCGACGAAGGACCGATCATCACGCAGGATGTATCGATTGTAGACCATGCCGACACAGTTGAAGACTTGATTGCTCAGGGTCAGGATACTGAGAGTCGTGTGCTCGCGCGTGCCGTCAAACTCCACCTTGAACACCGGGTGATGCTGAACGGCAGCCGCACGATTGTGTTCAAGTAGCGGAGACAGAATGCCTCAAGAGCAAGCGCCATTTGCAACTCTCGACAGCCTAGGCATTGCAGAGTCGCCGCACGCACATGGCTCTGAATTTATTATTGCAAAAATGCGGGAAAGAGGTCCTCATTGCCGTATTGCAGGAACCGCAATAAACTTGGCCGTGCTGAAGAATGAATTGATCTAGCCATCACTGAAGTCGAATTTTAATTAGGAGCATACCCCTATGAAGACCCGCGCTGCTGTTGCCTTTGAAGCGAAGACGCCGCTTGAGATTGTCGAGCTTGATCTGGATGGGCCAAAGGCCGGTGAGGTTCTGATCGAGATCATGGCGACCGGAATTTGCCATACCGATGCTTATACCTTGGACGGATTTGACAGCGAGGGGATATTCCCGACTGTGCTCGGGCATGAAGGGGCAGGGATTGTCCGCGAGGTCGGTGCGGGCGTAACCAGCGTTAAGCCCGGTGACCATGTCATTCCGCTCTACACGCCAGAGTGCCGGCAATGTAAAAGCTGCCTGTCGGGTAAGACCAATCTGTGCACCGCCATTCGCGCGACACAAGGCAAAGGCTTGATGCCCGATGGCACATCGCGGTTTTCGTATAAGGGCCAGACGATCTATCATTATATGGGCTGCTCGACCTTCTCGAACTTCACGGTGCTACCGGAGATTGCGGTCGCAAAAATTCGTGAGGATGCACCGTTTAACAGCGCCTGCTATATCGGTTGCGGGGTTACCACTGGGGTTGGAGCGGTGGTCAATACCGCGAAGGTCCAGCCCGGTGATAATGTCATTATCTTTGGTCTAGGCGGCATTGGCCTAAACGTTTTGCAAGGCGCGAAGATGGCGGGCGCAAACATGATCGTCGGCGTAGACATCAACCCAGCGCGTGAGGAATGGGGCAAAAAGTTCGGCATGACCCATTTCGTCAATCCGAAAGATGTGAGCGGCGACATTGTCGCGCATCTCGTCGCGCTAACCGATGGCGGTGCGGAATATACGTTCGACTGCACCGGCAATACCAATGTGATGCGCGAGGCCCTCGAAGCCTGCCATCGCGGCTGGGGCACCTCTATCATCATTGGCGTTGCCGAAGCGGGGAAAGAAATCAGCACGCGGCCTTTCCAGCTCGTCACCGGCCGCAACTGGCGCGGCACTGCGTTCGGCGGCGCCAAAGGGCGCACCGATGTGCCAAAGATTGTGGACCTATATATGGACGGCACAATCGAAATCGATCCGATGATAACGCATGTGCTGAGCCTCGACGAAATCAACAAAGGCTTTGACCTGATGCACGCCGGCGAGAGCATCCGTAGCGTTGTCGTTTACTAGATGAAGACAATCGCCGACATTTTGACCGAGCATAAGGATCGTGAGGGGCCACTTCTCCTGGTCCTGCACGAAGTGCAAAAGGCGTTCGGCCATATCAGCGAGGATAATATGCGCGAGATTGCTAGCGCGCTCAATCTCACCCGCGCAGAGGTTTACGGCGTGGTCAGTTTTTACCACGATTTTCGCAAGGAGGCGGAGTCCCGCCCGGTCCTAAAGCTGTGCCGCGCGGAAGCATGCAAAGCACGCGGCGTAGAAGCACTGATGGCGTTCGTCGAAGGTCAAAGCCGAGTCAAAATAGAAGCGATTTACTGCTTTGGTTTGTGTTCGGTCGGGCCAGCGGCAATGGTTGGCGATCAGGTCTATGCCCGCTTAAACAAAGAACGACTGACTTCATTGTTGGCAATGATATGAAGGTCCGGATATCCGACGACGCCGTTGCACTGGCTTGCGGCGCAGATGACGTCGCTGCTGCTTTTACGGCAGCAGGCGTTGCGGTTGAACGCGTATCCAGTTGGGGCATGCACTGGCTTGAACCGCTCGTTGATGTTGATGGTATTGGCTACGGCCCCGTTTTGGTCAATCAAGTCGCCGCAATCATCGACGACACAGCCCAATCAATTGGCCGGATCGAAAATCATCCTTTTATTGCAAATCAAACCCGGCTGACATTTGCCCGTGCTGGCAAGACAAGACCGACGTCGATCGACGATTATTACGCAACAGATGGGTGGCGCGGCCTTGCCATTGCACGCGAGATTGGGGCTAAGGCGACCATCGAAGCCGTGATTGCGTCGGGCTTGCGTGGGCGCGGTGGCGCGGGCTTTTCTGCTGGGGTTAAGTGGAAAACAGTCGCCTCTGCTGCCTCTGATCAAAAATACATCGTCTGCAACGCCGACGAAGGTGACAGCGCAACCTTTGCGGACCGGATGGTCATGGAAGGCGATCCATTCATGTTGATCGAAGGCATGGCAATTGCCAGCCTAGCGGTTGGTGCCAGCAAGGGATATATCTACATCCGTTCCGAATATCCGCATGCAATTGCTAAAATGATGACTGCGATCACAGCTTGCGCGCACCTGATCGCTCCTTTTGTGATCGAAGTGCGTGTTGGCGCAGGGGCCTATGTCTGCGGCGAAGAAACATCCCTGCTCAACAGCCTTGAGGGCAAGCGCGGCGAAGTGCGTGCCAAGCCTCCGCTGCCTGCACTTGAAGGTCTGTTCGGCCAACCAACATTGGTCAACAATGTTCTGACGCTCTCAGCTATCCCTTGGATACTCGCGCACGGCGGTGAAGCCTATGCGGCGTTCGGCATGGGGCGTTCAAGGGGCACGATGCCAGTCCAGCTTGCGGGCAACATCAAACATGGCGGCCTGTTCGAAGTCGCTTTTGGCATCACGCTTGGTGAACTGGTGCACGATATCGGCGGCGGCACATATTCGGGCCGTGCGGTGCGCTGCGTTCAGGTCGGCGGGCCACTAGGTGCCTATATCCCGCCTGAACAATTCGACCTGTCATTTGATTATGAGGCGTTTGCAGCCGCCGATGCGCTGATCGGTCATGCGGGAATAACCGTGTTTGATGATACGGTAGACATGGCGCAGATGGCGCGTTTTGCGATGGAATTTTGCGCAATTGAAAGTTGCGGCAAGTGCACGCCGTGCCGTTTGGGCAGCACCCGCGGCATGGAAACGATTGATCAGATAATCGCGGGTAAAAATGTCGAGACCAATCTGGCGTTAATTGCCGATCTATCCGAAACTATGAAGTTCGGATCGCTCTGTGCATTGGGCGGCTTTACCCCCTATCCGGTCATGTCAGCGATCAAACACTTCCCAGAAGATTTCAGATGAAACGGCTGGGCGCGATTATTGCCGGAGGCAAGGCATCGCGTTTTGGCGGAGATAAAGCCGCTGCCATTCTAAATGCACGACCCCTGATTGAACATGTTGCCGAAGGATTGCGCCCCCAAGTTGACAGGTTGATCATTTGCGGCCGGGAATGGCCGGGGATTGAGCCAATTGCTGACCGACCAACTACAGATATGGGACCATTGGGCGGAATAAACGCGGCACTCCATTTCGCCGACGCACATGGCTTTGACTATGTCATGACAGCAGGCTGCGATGTTTTGCCCATTCCTGAAATGCCAAAATTACAAAAGGACAGCAAAGCAGTATTTATTGATAATCATTTCCTTTTCGGACTGTGGCCAACATCGCTTGCGGGACCGTTGGAACTGCATCTCAAACAGCAGTCCGATCACTCGCTGCGCTACTGGATTACAACCATTGGAGC
>JANNWX010000023.1:0-15819 GCA_031409315.1 Sphingomonadales bacterium
CCCTTGAAGCAATTCCGCCCACTTTTGTCTCCTGTAAAACGAAGACAGCCTTTTGGCCCGGTTACAGGCCGGCGGCAAGTGATGACGCGCTTGGCCTATATATCCGCTGCAAGACTGACCAGAACGGCCCGAGGCAAAGAGAATGTGAACCCCCCGCTACTGCTGACGCGCCAACCATAATCATTCAATAAATTGGTCACTTGCGCGCGCAGGAGCAATTTCGTCTCGCCGATCTCGAAACGGTAACGCGTGCCGACACCGATAGTTTCGCGCGCCGTGCCCGTGAATGTGTTGGCGATATTGGCAGTATCAGCACCAGCCGCTTCAAACGCGAGGTCGAACGACCATGCTTCCTGATTTTGTGGCCGCCAATCAAGATTGGCAATCAACCTGCGCCGGTAACTGCCAACCGGTCGCGCGCCAATGCGACCCGCAGTTACATCAGACCCGCTTATCTGTGGGTCACGTATCAAAGCACCGGCAATAATCGTCAGTCCCTTTGCCAATGTCCCGGCCAGCGAAACTTCTACCCCCCGGTTGCGAACCGTGCCAAGTTGACGGAATCGCTGGGTAGCGTCGACATTGAAATATGGTTTTTGAATTTCAAAAACGCCGGCAATCAGGTTCAATTTTGGCGTGATTGCATAGCGGAATCCGGCGTCAATCTGTGACGTTCGAAGCGCCGGTGGCGCTTCGCTTCGGTTCACCGCAATATCCGGGGCGACTGCGCTTTCTTCCAAACCACCAACATACCCACCATAGGCAGACAGGCCCGGCAAAATTTGAAGCGAACCGGTCGCGCTCACGAGGAATGGGCGATCACGGGTAATCGCATCGGCGAGTGCCGGATTGGCAAAATCAACCTGCTTGCGGTAATCGGACTTTTGCACCGCTACCGCCAATGACCCGCGATTTTTCCACTGCACATCATATCCAAGACCGACCGTGAATTGGCGCACGGAAGAAAGATCATTTGGACCAAATACAAAGGCTGGACGCGGCTGATCGCTTGGTGCGAAAATCACATGCGCGCCGCCCAGTACTTCTCGGTCCTGCCCGCCAAATCCGCGGGCCTGATCGCGCCCTCTTAAGGTTGCCGCCAGACTGTGTCTGAAAGTTTCTCCGGTCCAGACGCGGGTCAGCCGTATTTCCCCCGACGTAGAGCCTTGAAAATTATCTTCATCTGCAACAATCACCCGATTGGCGACCGTGCCGGCCGGGTCAACGCCGGTCAGCAGGTCGGCAAAGCTGCGCTTGTCCTTGCGCTCTGAGCGAAATAAACCAGCGTCCAGCTTGAATGATCCGAGTGAAAACTTTGCAATCAGGCCTGCGTTGATGGAACTATTTTTACCGCGCGCCCAAGGCTGACCCAGATATTTCTTACGCGCAATCTGCTTGGGGACAGCCGGGGTGGCTGGAAAAATAATAGGGGATGCACCCAGTTTTGCCGCACTGAACCGGCTCCAAAATACGGTCACTTCCGATGTTGGCACTGGCCGCCAACTCAACAAAACACTCTGGCTTTGAAAATCCCCGGACCTGCTATGCGGCTGACGACCGGAACGGAACCCTTGTCCAAAGGAAATGCCCAGTCGCTCCCCGGCGAGTGGCAGTTTGAATTGTATCGACCCATTGATGTTGAAGTCAGCATCGGTTTCAACGTCCATGCTGATGACCCGTTTTCCGTCAAACTTTTCCAGTTTCAAATCAACGATGCCGGTTGGGGATGGAAAGGCATAGCCGCGTGCGGCATAACCAACCCGCACGGCTGAACTGTCGATCAAACGATTGGACGGCATCCCTTGCTGGTCAAAATAGAGGCCTTCGATCCGGGCATTACCGGCCTCGATCGGGTTGAAGCCCCTGACCTCTTCTGATGAATAAATGCCGATCCGTTCGTTGCCAACCGCGCGCCCGAACGCATCATCAGATTGGGTAACGGCATTGTTGGCTGTCCGTTGCGCAACGGCGGGCCCGCTGATGCAGATCAGCAAGAAGAAAAAAAGTTGTCTGGACATATTTTTCCGGTCGCACCCCTTGGCCATTGCGTCAAGCCTTGCGCGATGCGGCAATCAAAAACTCGATATTGCCTTCAGGGCCAGTAATCGGACTTTGGGTGATGCCCTGAACCAACCAGCCTTTCGCGGTGAGCCATTTTTCAATTTCTGAACAAACCCGTTTGTGGATGGCGAGATCGCGCACCACCCCGCCCTTGCCCACTTCGTCGCGCGCAGCCTCGAACTGCGGCTTGATAAGCGCCAGCAGGCGCGCGTCAGGCTTTGCAAAGGTCATCGGACGGTCAAGAACACGCGCCAGCCCAATAAAGCTTGCGTCACACACGATCAGATCGACGCGTTCATTTATGTGCGCGTCCGTCAGGGTGCACGCACTGGTTTGTTCATGAACAACAACCCGGTCGTCCTGCCGCAATGCCCAAGCCAATTGGTTTGTTCCGCTGTCCACCGCGAACACTTTGGCTGCGCCTTTGGTCAATAGAACATCGGTGAAACCACCAGTCGACGATCCGACGTCGATGGCAACGACGCCGTTCACATCCCAATCGAAATGATCAAGGCCATGGGCAAGCTTTATGCCGCCGCGTGACACCCAAGGGTGGCCGCGACCACGCACGTCAAGCGGCGCATCATCGGCTATTGCCTCGCCTGCTTTGTTTATCTTGCGCTCACCGGAATAAACATTGCCGCCCAAGATCAACGCCTGCGCAAGCGCCACGCTTTGCGCAAGTCCGCGCGTGACAAGCAATTGGTCAGGGCGTGTTTTGGCCATGCGTCTTGCCTTACCGTCACCATTGCAAGTTGCAAGCCGGACGGCCTGTCCTTAGGTTGCTCTTGGCTTTGGGGGGATTGGGATGGCGCGGTGGGTATTGGCATTCGCAATCGCCGGATTGGCGGCACATGCATCTGCCGCAGACCCGGTAGAGGAAAAGTCGTTCAGCCAGCTCTCGGTTGCAATGGCTTCGGGACGGTTGACAAGCGAGGCCGTGGTTCGGGCCTATCTTGATCGCATTGTACGGATCGATAAAGCAGGGCCAAAGATCAATGCCATCATCGCCGTGATGCCCGACGCGATCGCTGTGGCGCGCCAGCGGGACGTGGAACGTAAGGCAGGTAAAGTGCGCGGGCCCCTCCACGGCATTCCGATCCTGATCAAGGATAATATCGAAGCCAAAGGCCCGGTGCCGACGACGGCTGGATCATTGGCCCTAAAACTGAATGTCACCAACCGCGATGCGCCGTTGGTTGCCCGCCTTCGGGCGGCAGGCGCGGTCATCCTTGGCAAGACCAATCTGTCCGAATGGGCCAACATCCGATCAGAAAATTCAACCAGCGGCTGGAGTGCGGTCGGCGGCCTGACACGCAATCCTCATGTGCTCAATCGCAATGCGTGTGGATCATCAAGCGGGAGCGGAGCCGCGACGGCCGCAAGCCTTGCTGCTGCAACAATCGGAACCGAAACCGACGGCTCAATTACCTGCCCCGCAGGTGTCAACGGCGTTGTTGGCTTCAAACCGACACTCGGGCTGGTCAGCCGCACCCGCATTGTGCCGATTGCCCACAGCCAGGATACGGCGGGGCCAATTGCAAGATCGGTCGCCGATACCGCGATTCTGCTCACCGCGATTGCCGGTAGCGATCCGTTAGACCCGGCGACCAGCGAGGCTGATCGGCGCAAAGTCGATTATTCAAGCGGTTTGTCACCCGGTGGCCTGAAGGGCGTTCGCATCGGCATCCTGCGTGACCGTATCGGCAGTGCTCCGCTTATTCTTAAGCTTTTTGACGCGGCGTTGGCGACAATGAAAAGGGCAGGCGCGGACATTATAGATATCAAAGATAGTAAGACCGGCCTCGACGGACTGGGGGAAGCGGAATTTTCTGTTCTTCTGCACGAGTTCAAGGCGGACTTAACAGCCTATCTGGCGACCACGCCAACGGCCGTAAGAGCACGCTCACTCGCTGATCTAATTGCCTATAATAAAACCAATGGAGCCACGGAAATGCCGTGGTTCGGACAGGATATTTTTGAGGCCGCCCAATCGAAGGGTGCACTTGATGATCCAGCATATATCGCGCTTCTGGCACGCGCAAAGCATCTGGCGGGCGAACAGGGAATTGATCGGTTGTTGAACGAAAACAAAGTCGATCTGCTCATCGGCATTACCAACGGCCCCGCTTGGACAACCGATCTTGCCAATGGTGACCGCTTCGTCGGGCCAAGCGCCAGCCAATTGCCCGCGATTGCCGGTTACCCCCATTTGACGGTGCCGATGGGCGCGGTCCACCATCTGCCGATTGGTATCAGCTTCATCGGCGCGAAATGGGAGGATGCAAGCGTTTTGCGCGCCGGATATGCGTATGAACAGGCGTCGAAGGCGCGCGTACTGCCAAGATATATTCCCGCGCTTGAAAATTAGGGCCAAAACCGACCGCATTTGCACAGCTTGACGGAATCGATTTTGGTTCCTGACAAGGCGTTAGGCGTGCGGGACATCCGCGAACTCACCCCATTTCCAATCCCAACACACATGTATCTGCAAATTTAGGAAATCCGAACACCGTCACCCCCGAACCCAACCGGGTTCGCAAGGCCAAGGCCGCCCTAGCCTATGCGAGGAAGCCAAGGCGACGGACGTCGCCGCCCGGCGCTTGAGGGCCAAACAAAGAAGCCAAACAAAACCCCCGCAATAAAAAAGGCCCGATCCTTTCGGGCCGGGCCTTTTTTCATTGCCTTAAAAGCGCGTTCAGTCGCTCGATGAGAGATTGACGGCTGCGTTTTTGCCGCGTCCATCAACTTCGATATCGAATTTCAACCGATCACCTTCATTCAGTGACGACATGCCTGCGCGTTCAACCGCTGAGATATGAACGAATGCATCGGGCTGGCCATCGTCGCGTTGAATGAAGCCGAAGCCTTTCATCGCGTTGAAGAATTTAACCGTCCCGGTCGATGTTTCGCCGGTTAGCTGACGCTGCGGCGCACCGCCACGATCACCACGATCGCCGCCGCGATCACCACCAAAACCGCCACCACCGCCGCGCGGTGCATCCCGATCACGTGGAGGACGCGGACGATCTTCAACCGGAAGCGGTTCGCCTTCGATTTTCAGATCGGTCGCCGAAATCCGGCCGCCACGATCAACCAGCGTGAAACCAAGCGGTTGGCCTTCTGCCAATCCGGTCAGGCCTGCCTGTTCAACCGCGCTGATATGAATGAACACATCTTCGCCGCCATCTTCACGGGTTACAAAACCGAAGCCTTTTTGGCCATTGAAGAATTTGACGATGCCATTGCCTTCGCCAACGACTTGGGCCGGCATTGACGTCCGTGGAGGACCACCGCGAAAACCACCGCCGCCAGCACCAGCGCCACCGCCGCCGAAGCGGTCACCGCCGCCAAAACCAGCACCGCCGCCACCGCCGCCACCGCCGCCGCCGAAACGGTCGCCGCCGCTGCGGAAACCGCCGTCAAAGCTTTCTTCACCAAAACTGTCGCGCCTGTCTCTGCCGCGCCCGCCACGTTCACCGCGACGCCCTCTATCAAAACCCATGCCTCAAAATTCTTTCTTCGTGTTACATTCGCCCGGAAAAACGCATAAACCTGCACGCCGGACGAAGGCGACAGACTTCTCGGCGAGAATCACAGCCCGCCTTACCCTGTGGATAACTGAATTTCTCGCTTTGAGCGAGCGATTTAATTGCTTTAGAAAAACAAGGTTTCCGGGTTGGGCATCGGACTGCGCTTTTGCGCGTTGATCAGCGACATGATGACGCGGACCAAAGCCCAGAGTCCAGTAGCAAGAAGAATTGGAAATCCGATCAGCACAATCATCAAAACTGTCCCAATAACCGACAGGATGAAGCCGATCCAAAACGTCCGGATGAGATATGTATAATGGGTCGCTTCCCAAGGCTCATGCGCTTCACCACGCCAGACGTAACAAAGAATGATGCCGATGATGCCCGTAATGCCGGTGATGAACGTCGCCAGAAACAGCAAGCCGATGATCGTCGGACGGTTTAGGTCAAAGCCACCAGCGGGCATCGCGTTCGGGCGTAAGTCAGGATCATTCATTGGGATTCCTTTCCACCAAATCATTGATAGCTTGCAGCAGTTTCATTCCAAAGGCTATATCTCATTATCAGACCGGTTTTTGGCCGCTATCGAAGGCGCGCTTCAGGGGCTGACACAGGCTTCACGCCGACCGCAATATAGGAAACGAAACGCCAGTGACTGTTTACCTTCATCAGGAAGATTTGCCCGCAGGCGTGCTTGCCCCCGGACCCGTTGCGGTCGACACCGAAACAATGGGGCTTCATCCAGGGCGTGACCGGCTATGCTTGGTCCAGATTTCCGATGGCGGCGGCGATGAACATCTTGTCCGCTTTGCCGCTGACAGTGATTTTGCCGCGCCCAATTTGAAAGCTGTCCTCACCGATCCAGAGCGGATAAAAATTTATCATTTTGCGCGTTTCGACCTCGCATCGATTGCGGCCTATCTCAACGTCACGGCAGGCCCTGTTTATTGCACCAAAATTGCGTCACGCTTGATCCGTACCTATACCGACCGGCACGGGCTGAAAGAACTGGTGCGAGAATTGCTGGGCATCGAACTGTCCAAACAGCAGCAATCGTCAGATTGGGGTGCCGATAGCTTGAGCGATGCACAAATGGAATATGCCGCATCCGATGTCCGTCATTTGCATAAATTGATGGCATCACTTGACCCGCGCTTGGCCCGCGAAAGACGCACGGAAATGGCGCAAGCCTGTTTCGATTTTCTTCCGCACCGCGCGCGGCTTGATCTGGCTGGCTGGCCAGAGGTTGATATTTTCGCCCATGTCTGAACTTGCTGAACACGAACGCAGCGTCCGTCGCGTCTGGGCAAGGCCAGATGGCAGCCATGACCGCGTGATCCACTGGATGAGGATCATCCTGCCTGCATCTATTGGCATGCTCGCGGCCTTTCTCATCTTTGCGCCAATTGCCACACCGAACGGCGATGTCAGCTTCGTGCTTGCGAAGGACAGCGTTGAATTAGCGCGCGAACGCTTAAAAGTCGTCGCTGCAACTTACCGCGGGGAAGATAGTAAGGGTCGGCCGTTCATCCTCAATGCAGGGTCGGCGTTGCAGAAATCGTCAAAAGACCCTGTGGTGAAGCTGCATGACCTCAAGGCGGAGATTACGCTTGCTGACGGACCTGCAAGGCTGGAGGCGATGAATGGGCGCTATGATATGGATAAAGAGACAGTGGCCGTTGACGGCCCCCTGCGCTTTGTCTCGGCTGACGGCTATCAGCTTGAAACCCGCGACGTCGTCGTCGGCTTGAAAAACCGAACATTGGTGAGCGGCGGGGCAGTCTCCGGGCGGCTCCCAATTGGCAGCTTTTCGGCCGGGCGGATCAGGGCTGATATGAACAGCCGGACGGTCACACTAGAAGGTCGCGCACGTTTGCATATTGTTCAAGGGATCACCAGATGAAGTCCATGCGTCACATTGCCCTTATTGTCGCCTTGGTCTGCGCGGCAAATGTCCCAGTTGTTGGTCAGTCCCTCAAAGGCCATAACGCCAAATCCGATGTCGATGTTGCTGCCGACCGGATCGAGATACAGGACCGGGCGGACCGGGCGATATTCTCCGGCAATGTCCAGGTTCGGCAAGCGGGGCTGTCAATGAGCGCGGCCCGCTTGACAGTGGCCTATGCCAACAACGCTGGATCCGGCGTTGATATCGAACGGCTTGATGCGTCGGGCGGGGTTGTGGTGCGCAGTAACAGTGAAACAGCACGCGGCGATTTCGCGGTTTATGATCTGAACCGCAGGATCATCACGATGATTGGCGGCGTGGAACTGAACCAGCGTGGCAATCAGGTGCGCGGCGGCCGTCTTGTCATTGACCTCAATAGCGGCCGCGCCGTGGTTGACGGCAGCGCAGTTGGCGGCAACGGCATCAACGGCGCATCCGGCGGCAGGGTAAGTGGCCGGTTTACGGTATCCGACCGCAAACAATAAGCCGTTCCGGCATCCACTTGTTCCCCAAAAATAGGCCAAGGGCTTCACCTCGGGCAATCGCCATGCAATATCCTTGCCAGATTGACAAAATTTACCATTGATTCACCCTATAGTGCGAGCAGTGAATTGCAGGAGTAAGAATGAACGACGTCCAAACCCTTGATCGCCCATTGGCATCGTCTGTCGTAGCCAATGGCCTGTCGGTCATCTCGATTGCCAAATCCTATGACAAACGCTCGGTTCTGTCTGACGTCTCATTGTCGGTTGGGCGCGGCGAAGTTGTTGGCTTACTCGGCCCCAATGGCGCTGGCAAAACAACCTGTTTTTATTCGATCATGGGGCTGGTGAAACCAGATTCGGGGCGGATCGAACTGGACGGTGATGATATTACCGGCCTTCCCATGTATCGTCGCGCCATTCTTGGCCTTGGGTATCTGCCACAGGAAACATCAATTTTCAGGGGGCTGACGGTCGCCGGAAATATCAGTGCGGTGCTCGAATTATCCGAACCCGATAAGAATGCCCGTGCGGCGCGGCTGGAACTGTTGCTCAGTGAATTCGGGCTTGGCGCTTTGCGCGATAGCCCGGCCATGGCCTTGTCCGGCGGGGAGCGGCGACGCTGCGAAATCGCCCGTGCGCTCGCCGCAGACCCGTCGATCATGCTCCTTGACGAACCGTTTGCAGGGATTGACCCGATTTCGATTTCCGACATTCGTGATCTGGTCAAGGATCTAAAACAGCGCAACATCGGGGTGCTGATTACCGATCATAATGTGCGTGAAACGCTGGATATTGTTGACCGCGCCTGCATCATTTATGACGGGCGCGTGCTGTTTGCCGGATCGCCGCAGGATCTTGTTGCCGATGAAAATGTCCGCCGCCTGTATCATGGCGAGGGTTTCAGTTTGTAATCATGGCACTTGGCCCTCGCCTCGACTTAAGGCAGAGCCAGTCGCTGGTGATGACGCCGCAATTGCAGCAGGCCATTCGTTTGCTCGCCCTGTCAAATCTCGAAGTCGAAACATTCATCGCCGAGGAAATCGAGAAAAACCCGCTGCTTGAAACCGCACCAGGCGAAAATGAAGGCCGCGACGGTGAAGAACCGGCTACCCCAGACGTTGTCCAGCCCGATGATCCGATCCGCACCGACATTCTGCTTGAAAATGGCGGCGGCGAAGGCGGTGGCGACCTTGATGTCGATTTCTGCGCTGAAACGTTCCACCACGACAGTGTGTCCGATGGCGGCCCAGGCATGGACGGCGGGCTTGGCCTGTCTGGTTCGGGCGGCGCGATGTCCGAAGACGGTCAGGATTTCGATGCGTTGGCCGGCGATGCGCCATCGCTGCATGATCATTTGATGGGGCAAGCGGGCACGGCATTTTCTGGGCCGGGCGCGCTTATCGCCAACCACATAATCGACCAGATTGACGAAGCGGGATATGTGTCCGTCCCCATACTGGAAATCGCCAACCGGCTGGGCGTTCCGCTGTTCAAAGTCGAGGCCGTTCTTGGAACGATCCAGACCTTCGATCCAACCGGCGTCGGTGCCCGGTCACTCTCCGAATGCCTGATATTGCAAGCCAAAGAGGTTGACCGGTATGATCCCGCAATGGCACGGCTGCTCGATAATCTGGAGCTGCTGGCACAGGGACGGCTAAGCCAGCTCAAGCGCATGTGCGGCGTTGATGACGAGGATATGTCAGACATGATCCGTGAGCTGCGAAGCTATGATCCCAAGCCCGGGTTGCGGTTTGGCGGGGAACGCACGCACGCTGTAACACCGGATATTTACATCGCCGAACGCGGCAAGGGCTGGGCGGTTGAAATCAATTCGGCAAGCCTGCCACGCTTGCTCGTTAACCGGACCTATTATGCCGAACTGTCGGCGGGCGGGCATCATGACAAGGCGTCAAAGGCGTGGCTTGGTGACTGTCTGAACAGCGCCAATTGGCTGGTCAAAGCACTCGACCAGCGCCAACGCACGATCATAAAAGTCGCAACGGAAATCGTAAAACAGCAAGAGGCGTTTTTCCGCAAAGGTGTTGCGCATCTCAGGCCGTTGACCCTGCGGATGGTCGCCGATGCAATCGGGATGCACGAATCAACCGTCAGCCGGGTGACATCCAACAAATATGTCAGCTGCGCGCGCGGCCTCTTTGAACTCAAATTTTTCTTCACGAGCAGCATCGCAGCCTCCGATGGCGGCGACGCCGTTTCGGCCGAAGCCGTGAAAAGTGCAATCCGCACCCTGATCAACGGCGAAGCAATAGACGCGATTCTATCGGACGATACACTTGTTGATATGCTCAACGATCAGGGGTTTGACATCGCACGCCGGACGGTGGCGAAATACCGTGAAGCGATAGGCATCGGATCATCGGTCCAGCGCCGCCGCGCAAAAGCCATCGAGGCCCGGGCGGCCTAAGGTTAGGACCTATTTCATCAGTCCGCGGACAAAACCGATCAACCCGGTCTGACGGCTGCGTTTCAACCGCTCGGCGAGCAGGATGGAACGGACTTGTTCAAAGCAAAGTTCTGCGTCGTCGTTGACCAGCACATAATCATAGCCGTCCCAATGGCTGATTTCCGAAGATGCACGGGCCATGCGCGCTTCAATCACATCATCGCTGTCGGTGCCGCGCGCGCGCAGGCGGCGTTCCAATTCCTCGATTGAAGGTGGGAAGATAAATACCCGGACGACATCGCCGCCCGCTTGTTGGTAAAGCTGCTGTGCGCCCTGCCAATCTATATCGAACAGGACATCACGGCCCTGCGCCAGTGTTTTTTCAACTGTCCCATGCGGGGTTCCATAGCGGTGGCCAAAAACATGCGCCCATTCAAGAAATTCGCTGCCCGCAACCATTTCTTTAAATTTGGCAGTATCGACAAAATGATAATCGGCTCCGTCGACTTCGCCGGGGCGGATCGGACGGGTCGTCGCCGATACAGACATTTCAAGTCCGGTGTCGGACGCCAGAAGCTTTCGCGAAATCGTCGATTTCCCGGCACCCGACGGCGACGAGACGATGAACAAAATGCCGCGTCGCTTGAACTTAAACGGATCAATCGGAGAGTTTTCAGCCATGGCCGCTCTTGCAACGATGTGCGGCTGGCGTCAATCGCTCACAAGTCGCACTCAGTACCGGCTGAGTTCAACCTGCATCGATTTGTAACCGTTTACAAAGCACTGGGCAACGCGCTCAGGTTCTTGGGTGACTGTCACACGCATTCGCCGCTTGGCCATTTCTTCAAGCAGGATCGCGACCTGCAACTCGGCAAGCCGCGCGCCGACACAGCGGTGGATACCATATCCAAAAGCCAGATGCCGCCGCGCATTTTCGCGGGTGACAAGAAATTTGTCGGCATCAAGAAACACGCTTTCATCCCGGTTTCCCGAAATATACCAGAGGACGACTTTATCGCCCTTCTTGATCTGCTGCCCTTCCAACTCGGCATCGCATAATGCGGTCCGGCGCATATGGGCAAGCGGGGTTTGCCAGCGGATGATTTCCGGCACGGCATTGGCAATCAGCGACGTGTCATTCTCTAGCAGCGCGCGCTGATCCGGAAATTTATCGAGCGCATAAACCAGACCCGACATGGTATTGCGGGTTGTGTCATTGCCGCCAACGATAAGCAGGGTCAGATTGCCCATGAATTCCTGCATATCCATATTCTTCATCGCGTCGCTATGGATCATCATCGAAATCAGATCGGGCGTCGGTTCCTTATCGACCTTGGCATCCCACAATTTTTTGAAATAGGCCCCCATTTCATGAAGATGGGTCAAGCGATCGGCATTCTTGACCGGATCTTTGGTCAGTTCGATGTCGCCCGCCAAATCAGACCAGTATGTAAGAAGATGGCGGTCTTCCCAAGGAAAGTCGAACAATATCGCCAGCATCTGCGTGGTCAGCTCGATCGATACCCGCTCAACCCAATCGAACTTTTCGTCCCAAGGCAGGCTGTCCAATATCTCCTCGGTCCGCATCCGGATGTCGATGCTCATCCGCGTCATTTCACTCGGGGTAAAGGCGGGGGAAACGCTGCGCCTTTGCTCGGTATGTTTAGGGCGGTCCATCGCAATGAAATTGGGCATCGGTTCATAACCGGGCGGACGGTTGGTAATGGTAATGCCGCCGCCATTTTCCCAGGAGGAAGAATAAATGTCAGGCAGCGCCTCAACATGAACAATCGGCTTATAGGTTGACACCGACCAATAGGGCCCAAATTCGCTATCGCTGCAATAATAGACCGGCGCTTGGGCGCGCAGTTTGGCAAAGGGCTCCTGCCAGCGGTGCTCGGTATAAAGCTCGGCACGGCTGACATCGAACGGATCAATCGCGTCGGCTGCGGGCATCAACATCGTGGCCATATCCGGCTCCTTGCTCCCCCGTTCGTGCGGAGTCGAATGCGATCATGCACCCGTTTCAAATGCCACTCAATAGTGGCTGAGTTCGACCATAAGTTTCTTATATCCGTGAACGAAACAGGCCGAAACCCGCTCTGGTTCAGCCAGAACTTTCACGCGTAACCGGCGTTTGGACATTTCTTCGAGCAACGTGTGTAATTGCAACTCGGCGACGCGCGCACCGACGCAGCGGTGGATGCCATAACCGAACGCCAGATGCCGCCGCGCATTTTCGCGGTCGACGATGATTTTGTCCGGGTTTTCAAACACGCTTTCGTCGCGGTTTGCCGAAATATACCACAGTGCCAGCTTATCACCCTTCTTGATCATCTGTCCGTCGACTTCGATATCTTCCATTGCCGTGCGCCGCATATGGGCAAGCGGGGTTTGCCAGCGGATCAATTCGCTAACGGCATTAGGGATCAGATCCGGATTGGCCTCCAACTTGGCGCGTTCGTCGGGGAATTGAGCAAGGCCGTAGGCATAAGCGGTCATCGAGTTGCGGGTTGTGTCATTGCCGCCGATGATCAGCAGAATAAGATTCCCCATGAATTCGCCTTCATCCATATGCTGCATGGCATCGGAGTGGAGCATGATGGAAATGAGATCATTAGACGGCTCTTTGCCGACCTTTGAATCCCACAACTGCTTGAAAGCAAAGCCCATTTCATAAGCATTTTGCAGACGGAATTGACGTTCTTCGACGGTATCAAACAATTCGATATCGCCAAGGACGTCTGACCAACGGGTCAGGTTCGCGCGCGCCTCCCAAGGAAAATCGAACAATTTGGCCAACATCCCGGTGGTAAGCTCAATTGAAACCCGGTCGACCCAATCGAACGCTTCGCCAATTGGCAGGCTATCCAGCACTTCGGCGGTGCGGGCGCGGGTTTCGGCGCGCATCGCTTCGACTTCGCTGGGGCCAAAGGCGGGCGCGACGGTGCGGCGCTGGGCGGTGTGTGTCGGCGGATCCATGGCGATGAACATCGGCATGCGGACTTCGGCTTCTTCGATGCGTTTGGGATCGCCAGCAACGGTGATGCCCCCATATTCCCAATGCGACGAGAAGATTTTGGGCAAAGCCTCGATGTGAACGATAGGCTTATATGTCGAAACCGACCAATACGGCCCGAATTTGGAATTTTCGACATAATGCACTGGCGCGTTGGCGCGCAATTCACGGAACGGCTCCTGCCATGTATCGGTTGCATATAGCTCGGCGCGGGTCACATCGCGCGGGTCAATTTCCGTTTCCGGGTCTTTCAAAATTGTGGCCATCGCATATCCTCTCGTTTCACATGCTCAGGTGAAATCAAGTTGCATTTTGCCACTGTTTACATTGATGTCAATATGAAATCGCCCAAATGTTTCAAAGTGCGGTTGGTTTGCGCTTGAAAAAGGATCGCAAGCCGGAACCCGATTTCAACACCCCGAACCGGAACAGCCTAGCGGCCACCCATATCGTGATGCCAACCCACAGAGCCTGCCACGCCAGCGCCAGCAAATGCGGCCATAATGCCGGATCGCTCGCCCCCCGACCTGCCATCGCGAAGGGCGAACTGAACGGAAAAATTTCTGCAACCAGCGCCAATGTTGACCCCGGACTTGCGGCGGCGGCCGATGAAAGACCAAACATCGCCACCTGAAAAATCGTGATCGGCAGCGACAGCATCTGAATTTCGCGCATGGTGGAGGCTTGCGCCCCGACACCAAGAAACACCGCGCCAAGCAACATATAAGCCATCGTGAAATAAAGCGCACAGAGCACCAGAAAGATGGGCAATCCAATCGCGGGTTGAAACGTGCTGATTGCCGAACCCGCTGGCAAGAAAGCAACCGCAATCGCCCCCAATGTTCCCCAAAATGAAACGAACAAAGCGGCCACACCGAACATGCCGACCAGCTTGCCAAGGAATACGGCTTCCAACGGCACAGCGGCGGCGAGGATTTCGATCACTTTGTTGCTTTTTTCTTCAGCCAGCATCCCCACCGCTTGCCCGGCCAGCAGCAGCGTCAGGAAAAAGATGCCAAACACGGCGAAATAGCCAGAGGCTTGCTGGCCACGTAGTGACGAGGATGTCGCCGTTGCTTCGACCATCATCGGCTGGCTCAACTGGGTGTCGGGCCTGATTCCGCCCTTACGGTCGCGCAATACCAGTTCGGCGAGCGCGGCAAGATAGGCGGACGCGCGCACGCTTTGGGCATCGCGCAGGATAGCGGGCTGATCAAGCGGACCATAAAGGACGGCGGCATAATCCAGCTTTTTGGAATCGAATAACACGAGGGCCAAGGCCCTTTCGTCGCCGTGTTTTGGCACAAGTTCCAGTTCAGGCGGCGCAGAATCCCGCACGTACAGTGTGCGGAGGCGGGCATCGGCCTCCGTGAAAGCCTGCACATCCTGATCGTCGGCGATAATTGCGATCCGCGTCAATTTTGCCGAGCTAGCCGCAACCTGGGTAGCGCCGCTGCCGCCAATCAATGCAAAGCCAATCATGAACAGCGGTGCCAGCAGGAACATGAGGAAGGTCGGTGTTGCCACCACCGCCAGAAAGTCGCGCCGTGCGATGACCATTGCTGAACGGATCATGCCTGTGCCTCTACTTTGGCCGTGCTGACAATCCGCACGAAGGCATCGTGCAAGCCGGGCCGTTCCATCGTCAACCCGGCAATCCCGTGTCCGGCATTGATCAGCGCCAGAAGCAGCTTTTCCGCGCCGCCGTCGGGAATGGTGAACCGCCAACCGTGACCAATATGTTCGGCACCGTCTGGCAACAGCGCACCAACGGCGTCTTCACCCGCACACGGCACATAATGGGCCCGCATTGGTAACGTACCACGCGCTTCATCGACAGTGCCTTCAAACCGCACCTGCCCGCCTGCTATGATCGACAATCGGTCGCACAGCCGTTCAGCATGACCCATGACGTGGGTTGAAAAAAGGATAGTTGCCCCGCGCGCTTGTTCGGCCCGGATCAGGCTTTCCAGATGTTCTTGATTCACCGGATCAAGCCCGGAAAAAGGCTCATCAAGGACGATCAATTCCGGGTGGTGAACAATCGAGCCAAGCAATTGCACCAGTTGCGCCATGCCTTTTGACATCTGACGGATTTTCTTGTCGGTGGCCTCGCCCAGCCCAGCCCTCTCCATCATGTCGCCCGCGCGCCTGCGCCCCTCGGCCCAGCTAAGGCCCCGTAACGCGCCCATGAACGCAATGGCCTCGCGCGCCTTCATCGCTGGATAAAGGCCGCGTTCTTCTGGCAAATAGCCAATCCTGTTGCTGGCGGCGCGGGGCGATGTTTCGCCCAACACGCGTCGCTGCCCCGCGTCAGGATCAATAATCCCAAGCAGCATCCGCAGCAGCGTCGTCTTGCCAGCGCCGTT
>JANNWX010000024.1:0-9312 GCA_031409315.1 Sphingomonadales bacterium
GGCTTGAAATCATTATAGGCAAACCGCGAAATTCCGCTCGAATTCAGGAGGAAATCGCGGAGTGTGGATTTTTCCTTCGGCGTGCCTTTCCATTCGGTGATGAAATCGGAAACAGGCTGGTCGAGCGAGGCAATATGGCCCTGCGCAATCGCGCGACCGATGACAAGGCCGACAATCATTTTGGCCATTGATTTGGATGCGATCAGGCGAGTCCGGTCAAACCCTTGAAAATAAGACGCATGCTGGATTTTTCCGCCCTGCCAGATGACAAAGCCGTAACTGTCTTTTTCCGCAGCATAGGCGCGCGCCTTTTCGGTTGCCGCTGGATCAACGCTCAAATC
The DNA here is from genome assembly GCA_031409315.1 of Sphingomonadales bacterium. GTDB lineage: Bacteria > Pseudomonadota > Alphaproteobacteria > Sphingomonadales > Sphingomonadaceae > Aquisediminimonas. Next base: position 342 of record JANNWX010000024.1, read on the forward strand.
GGCACTGTCTGCGACCGGCAAAGGCATATCCGCAGCACCGGGCACAGTGTCGACCGGATCATACCATTCGGCCTGTTGTGATAGACCGCGCGCCTGGCTGACCGCCATCCCGAAATATCTATCCAGATAGGTCTTGTTGGCCAGATAGGCGATCAGGCCAGCCACAATCAGGGCGAGCAATGCCCAGCCAATGCCTTTGAAAATACGCTTGATGATGCTCATGCCAAAACCTCTTTTTGTGAAACGCCCTTGCGCACCGCGACAAGTGCTGCGCCCAATGCCAAAACCATCACCAGCGCCCCAATGCCAAAGGGAGAGCGGTGTCCCATTCCCTGATAGATTGCGCCCGAAACAGCCGGTCCGATCACCCGGCCAAGGCTGGACGCGCCCTGCGTCAACCCCATGATGAGGCCGCGGTCGCCGTCGCTGGTCTGGTCCGACACCAGCGTCTGGTATGCTGGGTTGAACAGACCGAGGCCGACGGCCATCACGGCAAGGGCCGCAATCATGGTCACACTCGATGTTGCCACGGACAATCCGGCCAAACCGGTCGCGTAACCCACTACGCCTGCAACCGCGAGCGCCCCACTGCCAAACTTTTTGGCCAGCGGTCCTGCTGCCCCGCCCTGCAAACCGGCTGAAATCAGGCCAACGGCCGCAAAGGATAGCCCGACATCGGTGGGGCCCCAGCGAAATTCGTCATGGGCAAAAAAGGCCAATGTGGTTTCCATCATCGCTGCCGAACCGATAACCAGCAGTGTCAAGATCATAAGCGCCCAGATCACAGGCTTGGCGCCCAGGACATCAGCAAGCCTTACATCCGACTTTGCGATTGCTACCGCCTCCCGCCGTTCCTTGGTCAAACTTTCTGGCAGTAGAAAATAGGCGGCAACAGCGGCAATCGCGGTAATCGCAGCCGACGTATAACCGATAATTGCGAAATCGGCGATATCGGGGCTATTCCCGGCAATCAAACCTCCAATAGCTGGCCCGAAAATGAAGCCAAGGCCAAAGGCTGCGCCAATCATTCCCATTGCCTTGGGGCGCGTTTCGGGGGTGGTAATATCACCGACATAGGCAAAGGCGGCGGCGATATTGCCCGCCATCAATCCACCAAACAGCCGCGAAAAACCCAAAACCCAGATATCGCGGGCGTGCGCCAGAATGATGTAAGATAGGATTGCCCCGATCAGGCTTGCGATCAGAATTGGCCGCCTGCCAAATTTATCTGACAATTTCCCCCACACCGGCGCGCCGATAAACTGTCCCAGCGAATAAACCGCCATCGCAAGTGTCGTTTCGGCTGGGCTGGCGTGAACCATATTTCCGAAAAACGGAAAGACCGGCAAAACAACGCCAAAGCCGACAAGGTTGATGAAGACAATCAGGAACAGCGTGGGCAGCTGCTTGCCTTGTGTCCGTGCCAGGGTCATCCAATCATTCCGCCGCCACCGCGACGGGCTCCGCGTTTCCGGGCAACAACGGCGCGGTCTTTAGAACGAAGTTACGGCCATTTTCTGCGCGCCGTGTCGGACTCGGGATCACCACTGCCCGCCTGCCGTCGATCATATTGCGCAATTGTTCGATATCCAGCGCCCAGCCTTTTTGAATAAGTTCGCGCCGCTTGAATCGGAACGCATTCATCAACCCGTCGGATTTGACAGACAATTCCTCGCGCAAGTCGATCGGGACGATTTCGGGGCAGATTTCCTCGACAATCACCGTATCCTGTTCAAAAATTTTCAGCGTGCGCTTGATACTGTCGCCGTCGAACATTCTCTGGCGAAAAAAGGTCCGCGCCATGATCCAGCGGGTAATGGTATTATTCTCGTCAATCGGTGTGTTGACATCAAAAATCACCATCCGCCACGTCTGGGTCAACCAAACATCAAGCCGCATTGTCGCGCCCGAAACATGGTATCCCGGCTGCGCCTGAACCGGGGTCCGTTCCTTACGGACAAATTTCCAGATCCCTTTGGGAAGCGGCGGAATATAGGTGACTTTGGCGCGGGCAGACCATTCATCCTGCTCCATTTCAAAATCATGGATTTCGGCCCTATCGCGGTCACCAAAGCTTGGGTGCACGAACGGCGCGTGGGCAAAATCGAGGCCGTTTTCGACAATGCGGACATAATCGGCCTTCCAGAACCATTCGCCGCGCACCGTGCGCCAATTGGCGACATCGTCATATTCGGGAAAATCGGGTAATGGCGGGCGTTCAGCCTCTGGCAAATCGCCAAGAAACACCCAGACCCAGCCGTATCTTTCCTGTACCGGATAGGAATCGACCCGCGCCCGCGACGGCACTTTGGTGTCGGCAGGCAGTGACGGGATTTTGGTGACATTGCCGGCACCATTATACTGCCAGCCGTGATAGGGGCATTCGACACAGCCATTTTCCACCCGACCCGCACCCAGTGAGGCCCCGCGGTGAACACAGACATCCGACAGGCAATTGATCGCGCCGGTTTCGTCGCGGAACAGCACGAAATCAAAACCGAGCAATTTCACCCGCTTTGGTTTGTCGGTGATATTGGCGATGTCTTCGGCGACATACCATTGATTGATAATCATCTTTTTGCCTTTTCTATCGTGCCATGGGCATTTCAGCGATCCCCGCCAGCGCCTTGGGCAACCCCAAATCTTTGTGAAAAAGAATAGTGCCATTGTCGGCGTCGACCAACGCTACACTGCCACCAAAGAAATCCAGTGCCCAAAATGTCAGGCCATCCTCGCGCAATTCGATGACAGACCAGCCACGACCCGGCGGCAAAGCATAGTCACGCAACAACGCGCCGGTCGCGCTTATCCTCCGGGCGCCGCCCCCGGTCGCCACGATCAGATCACCGTCAGGAAGGCAGGCCAGACCAAAGACCATCGGTGGCGGGTCCGCCCGCGTGTAGACGGGGCCAAGCCGTCGGTCTTGGGTCAAGTCATGCGCATAAATATGCGGCCCGGTCTCGCTCACATGATAGAGCGTGTTGCCATCTGGTGAGAGCGCCATATGCGTCACGCCAAGGAATCCGCCCATTCCCCCGTTTGTCTGGGTATTCCATGTTCGTAAAATTGCCCCGTCGCTGTCGACGCCATACACTCTTCCGTCGCCTTCAAATCCGGGGATTTGCCCCACCATATGTTCGGCGATCAGATAGGATCCATCCGCCAGCGCGATCATCGATCCATAAGCCTTCACAGGCAGGTGCGGCATGGTCACCGGCCCGACATGATCCACCCGACGTGCCTGCGGGTCAAATATGTGGAGCGTCCCCGTCTGGTCAAAGGTAAGCGACGAAATCAGGCCGTATGCGCCCGTTGCATGTTCGCCCTTTTGCACCCAGTTGGCATCAAATTGCAGAACCCGGCCGTGCCCGGTCGGGAAACGGGCCGTTTCGTCAAGGTCTGACGCGGTGACGAATATGTCGCCTGCACAGAATGCCGCAAACCCGGTCATCAAAGTTTTCCCTTTGGCCATATATATCCGCTTTCTGATGGAAACCGCCAGTGTGGGATCGCGTGCTTGTCAGTTATCTTTTGGGCCATTCCCGAAAAGGGCAACATCCGGATGAGGACATCATCCTTGCGAACAAAATGATGCCAGAGCGCACCGCAGATATGCCCGGTCAGAACCAATGTGAAAAGCCATGCGCCTGCCAGATGGAGAGGGCGCAGCACGGCAATAACATCGGGGTTTGCAGGCGCGAGTGCGGAGAGGTTGAGGGCATTGAAAATACGGATATCAACTGGCGAACTCGCCGCCATCCAAACCCCCAGCATCGCCTGCCAGAGGATCAGGGAGTAGAGCAAGAAATGCCCAGCCTTTGAGGCGATCGCAGCCCAGCGCGGCGACGTAACGGGAAAAGGCGGCGGCGGGTTCGCACCGCGCCAGCCAAGCCGAATCAGGGTCAAGGCCAAAACGATCAGCGCCAATGACGCATGCACCGGGATCGCCTCGGCCCGGTCAGCCGGGTCCAGAAAGGAAAAGCCAATCGCCACAGGCAGGATCGACAGCATCAGAAATGCGACGATCCAGTGCAGCCATTTGGCGGTTGCCGTAAATTGTGTTGTGCGGTGCCTGCGCATGTCTCTCGCCCTAGGGTGGTAAAGACTATAGTCAAACGGTGATCCAGCACCGTGCGTAGAGAATGACATTGTCCGCCACGCGAACAATTCGGCTGAGCTGGGGCGGCCCAATAGTATCCGCCTATTGGATAGAATCGGAAACTGTCATTGTTACAATCCCGGTAAAAGCAAATGTCTGGCTTCGACATGCCGGTATCGGGTCTGCCAAATTCTGGCGCGCCTTCGGCACTGGCTTTGGAAATTGTTCTGGGGAGGACCGTCATGACACACAAACTACATTTGATGACCGCAGCGAGTGTATTCGCGTTGGCTATATTCGCGCAGCCTGCGATGGCGCAGACAGCAGAAATCGAAACCGAAAATGATGGCAATTCGATCATTGTGACGGCGCGCCTGCGTGAAGAGGAGCTGCAAGACGTTCCATTGGCTATCAGTGCCTTTTCATCGGAACAGATTGCGCGCGAACGCCTGTTGCGGCTTGAGGATCTGACCAAGCTGACGGCCGGCCTTACCTATGATATTGGCGGCTTTCCAAACGATACCCGCCCGGCGTTGCGTGGGATGCAGGCCGAACGGGGACGGCCATCGGTCGCGATCCTGCTCGACGGACAGGATTTGTCCGGGGAAAACCTGGCCATTGCTGGCGGCACTGCCGCACTTGAAATGAACCTGTTTGATTTGGAACGGATCGAAGTCGTCAAAGGCCCGCAAGCGACGCTCTATGGTCGCAGCGCCTTTGCCGGTGCGGTCAATTATATCTCCAAAGCGCCGTCGTTCAATTTTGGTGGAAAAGTTTCCGCCGAAACTGCAACCGGCGGTCTGGTCGGCGTGTCGGGGTCTGTTACCGGCCCGATCATTCCAGAAGTGCTCGCGGTTCGGATCAATGCCAATTACCGCGATTCCGATGGCTATTATCGCAACCCACTCGACGGTGGGAAACTAGGGGCACAGAATTCTAAAGGGATTGCAGGCGCATTCCTGCTGACCCCGACCACGGGCCTCAAAGTCACGGGTCGGTATCAGTATAACAAGGACCGCGCGTCGGATAACCCAACGGCCTTCATCCGTTCTAATGTAAGAATTCCAAACCCGGGCGGAACATTCTCGGCGTTTCCCGGCGGCCCGGCCACCCCGTGCCCCGCGTCATTGGTCGGCGCATCGGCGGCAATCACCGCATCGTGCACACGCGGCACTTTTATCGGCGAAATTCGTGCCAGCCAGAGCGACGTTCAAACAAGCCTCAACCCGGTCACCGGCAAACCGCCTTTCGGAATGCGCATGACCCAGAATCTCGCGTCACTGGCGGTTGAATGGGACACGGGCAGCGTCGGCACGTTCCACTATCACTTTGGTTGGCTCAAAAACCGGTCCATCATCGAACAGGATGGCGATTTTTCCAATTTCGCGGCACCCCCAGGACTGGTGCTGTCACTACAGGCGATTCAGGATCTCCAGTATGGCAACAAACATACCGATCACACAGCCTATTGGAATTATGACAATGATTGGCTGACATTGCTGGCGGGCGTGCAACGGTTTGACGAAACTTCAACGCTGCGCAACAACACCCAATTCTGGCTGCGCAATCCAGCGTCGCCGCTTGGCGGGCCACCGTTCAACCTCAATAGGGCTCCTGTCGCGAACTTCCCGCTGCCATCGCTGTTCAACCGCGACACGGGCTATATGGGCTATTTCGGATCGATCAGCGTTGAACCAGTCGCAGGCCTTAGAATTTCGGCCGAAGGGCGTTATAATAAGGACCGGATCAGCTATACCGCCTCAGGCTGGCGGATGCAGGACGTTTCCTTGCAACGGTTGACGCCGGTTTGCCCGTCGCCTTTTGCCCAAGGCACGGCGTTCAATCCCAATCTACCGGCTTTCATCCCGCAACCTGCACCCGGCACGGTCGTCGCCTGTCCGCAAGCGGTGACCCTGAAATATAACAAATTCACGCCGCGCCTGACGATTGATTATCGTTGGAACGATGACGTGATGACCTATGTCTCTTATGCCAAAGGTTTCAAACCAGGCGGCGCAAATACCAATGAAATCGTGACGTTTGTAGGCCAGACATATCGCCCCGAAACCGTTGAAACCTATGAAGCTGGTATCAAGTCATCGTGGATGAACAACCGTTTGACCATCAATATGGACGTTTATCGGAACCGGTATCGTGATCAGCAAATCGGCGTTCAAAATTCCACGCCGGGCGCTGGCGGCGTTATTGTGACCACGGCGGGCATCATCAATGCCGCAAAGGTGAACATCTGGGGAATTGAGGCTGATGTCAGTTGGCGGGTCGCTGATCCGCTGACGCTTGGGATCAACTATGCCTATACCGACGCTGCGTTCGCCAATTATGTCCAAGGCCCACCTCCCGGGTCGGCTGCGGCAGCATTCACGGCCTGTGGCGTTCCCAACGGGCAGACATCATCGGACCAGAATCGGGCCGAGGCTGGCAATATCTGCGGCGATTTTTCGGGCAAGCGGGTTGGCAAAACACCAAAGCATAATGTCAATCTTTCTGCCTTGTGGCGTGAGGATGTTGGCACCGACAGCAGCTTGTATTTCGGTGTGAACACATCCTACCGCTCGGGTCGTTTCGTTGATGAATCCAATCTCGCAACACTGCCTGCTTATTGGCTGACCAGTGCGAAATTCGGCGCAGATATCGGTAATTATTCGATCAACATCTATGTCGACAATTTGTTCGATTCAAAGAAGATCCAAAGCGCACAGCGGTTTATCGATCTTGGTAATCCAGAAGGCTTTGCGCCGGGCCGGGGCTTCATCGCCTATCTGCCCAAACCGCGGGTCTTTGGCCTGCAAGTCGGGGCTAAATTCTAATAGGGGGAGGATTGATCGGGCTCACGTTGTTTCGTGGCCCGATCAACCTACAGAAATGGCCGTCAGCCCGCAGGGGGTGGCGGCCATTTTTATGGAGCCGCGCGCTCGGCTCGCCGAAGCCAGAAGGCCGCGACGCCGACAAGGCCGTTCAAAATTCCAACCAGAAAGAACGGAGCCCAAGGTCCGACTTTATCAAACAACCAACCGCCAATCACCGACAGGATCAATATCCCAACAGCGCCGCAGAAATTGAATACCCCGATCACTGATCCGCGCATATCACCCGGTGCTTCCTTGCCGATGATCGTCTGTGCGGCCAGAAAGGCGCTGATCTGGCCGATGCCAAGCAAGGCAAACAGAGGGAGCGAAACGCGGGCAAGCGGATCGCCAACGAAATATAGGCTGCAATAGCCAACAGCCCCCAACACCATGCAAAGGCCAAGCGCGGTCATCCGGTGCAGCCGGTCAAGCGGAACTGCGATGAAAACAGGCCACATCAACGCTGCTGACTGCGCCACAATGAACGGAACAAGGCCCGCACTCAGCGCCTGTGACGGTGACAGGCCGTCGGCAATGGCAGCCTGTTTGCCCCAGGCAATGGCGAACAGCCCGACAATAGCAACGTCCCCGCGCGCCACAAAGCCCGAGGCATAGGCAAGCGCAATGCGTTTGTTGGTCTTTGCCAGAACAAAACCTTCACGCAAAATCTCCAGCGCAGGTTTCTTGCGCAGGCCAATGGTGGACGCCGGAACGCCGGGTCGCAATCCGGCCCAGGCGATCAATCCAGAAAACAGGCAGATTGCCGCCGCGACCAGCATCGTGTCCTGCCCTGCGCCTATATCGCTGGCCCCGCCCGCAACGAACATTGCAGGTAATTTGCCGATGAACAAAGCAACTAGCACGATGCCAAGGCCGTTCAGGAAACCGCACATGGCGGTCAGCTTGCCGCGATCCTCTTCCACCCCGTAATCGGCGATGACGGTTGCCAGCATACCGGTGACAGCGCCGATGCCAACGGCATAGACAAGCCTCGCTAGGCTGAGTTCGGTCAAGGTCGTGGCATAAGGGTAAATCGCATAACCAATCGCCAGCGTCACGAACCCGAGCGCATAAACAAAACGCCGCCCAACCTTGTCGGCAAGCAGACCCAGCGGACCATAGGTCAGGATCAGGGCAAGTTCCTGCCACAGGGCAAGCGTGCCAAGTGTGGTGCCTTGCGCATTTTCAGGAATGCCAAGGTTGGTCGTCAGGATATAGGGCGTCATCGCCGCGATCCCGGTGACCAATCCGATGGACACGAACGCCGCATACATCAGGGTCCAGATGTTGCCGCGCGCAACGTCGGTTTCCAGCCGGACCGGGCCAAATTTCATATGCTTTTGTGCTTCAGCCATTGCCACGTATCCTTATGAAGAGTTTATTTCTTGAACAACGTGCCGATGCCGCTGGCGAGCGCCTGGCTCGCGCGCGCCTGATCATCGCTGCCGGGTGATCCGGCATAGATTTGCAACGTCTGCCCTTGCTGGAACTGACGGACATAGGGTTTTGACCAATCCACGCCATCGGGCGGGCCTTGATAGGTTTTGAATCCGGGCAGGCCATCGAACATCAAAGCGGCATGGGCGAACAAAGTGTCGGTATTTTCTGCAAGAAACTCGATCGGCAACGCGATAGCAACCGCCCGTTTTTCTGCGCGGGCTTGGGCAAAGAGTTCCGAAACAGAGGTGACCATATTATCGGGGTCTTCCAACATATCGCCAAAGCCTTCTGGCCCCGTTTCGACACGGATATTGCCATATCCTTTGCGCTTCAAAATCGCAGTCATTTTGGGCTTCAGTCGGTCTGTGACTGTTTTTACCCGGCCAGACCAGCTGTCCCCTGCGATCAATGCGACCGGCAAGCCATGTTGGGATATGATACCCATTGCTGATTGCCCCGCCTGCGTTGCGGCCGGCGTCGACCGTTCAAAATGGTCAAGCCACAGCTGGTCATAACTGGGCTGGCTGGCAAGATAGGGGGCAATGACAATTTTGATCTTCTTGCC
>JANNWX010000025.1:0-2989 GCA_031409315.1 Sphingomonadales bacterium
CTTCAGGAGACTTCCGTAGTTCGAATCGGCTGCTTAGCTGGGCCCAACTTAGCAAAAGAGATTGTACAAGGCCAGCCAACTGCAGCCGTTATATCCAGTCATTTTCAAGAGGTATTTGCGCTGGGAAAAAAAGTACTCGACAGCGAGCGTTTTCACGTATTCTACAACAACGATATCATCGGAACCGAAACAGCAGGCGCCCTGAAAAACATTATCGCTCTGGGATCTGGAATCATAAGTGGTATGGGTATGGGTAAAATGGTGGATAAGGCCATCATGTCTATGAACCGTGCCGCTGAAGATGCGGCAAGTGGTGTTGGGGATATATTCTGGAATTCCATAAAACAAATGAGTATTACGGATGGGATGCAAATTTTGCGTGGCGGCGATTTTGCGGCCGATGTGCGCGCGCCTACGCCAACGGCAGCGGCCGAACGTGCAGTTCCTGTGCGCGCTGAATTGCTGGCCGGGTTACAGAATTTGGGCGCACGCTCACTCCGTTCGGTGCAACGTTGTCAGGATCGGGCCGCCGAGCGCCTTGCCGCAACGGCAAGAAGACTTCCGAGCGCGGAAACATTGCTTGGCCCGCAAAGCCAATCTGTTGATGATCTTGGGGACCGGGCACGGCGCGGGCTTGGGCGTGTCGTCGCCGATGCCAGAGGGGATTTGGCGCGCGCCGCCGGGGCTTTGCGACCTGCAATCTTAACCCACAGGCTGTCCTTTGCGCAGGGGAGACTCGATCAATTGTGGCGGGTGGCGTCGTCGCTCAACCCTGACAAAATTCTCGAACGTGGCTATGCTAGGGTTTCAAAAAGGAGCGGCGGGACTGTTGGCAGCGCGGCATCCGCCCGGGCGGCTGGGGCGCTTATCCTGCATTTTGCCGATGGCCGCGTTGACGCACGGGTTGAGCGTTCTGCCGCTTCGGCCTATGGCAAGGCCAGGCCCGAACAAGCTGATCTATTCTAAGGAAGACAAGTCATGTTGATGTCGCAAGGGGGCAAGCCTGCCAAGCTATATTATATGGCCAACGGATTTCGCGTTTTGGTGCACGGGGATCATGTGACGTGTGCGGTTTCTGGCGAAACGATCACCTTGGAAGGCCTCCGCTACTGGAGCGTGGTCAGGCAAGAGGCCTATGCCACGCCTGATATCGCAACCAAGGCCGCACTCGGGCAGTGACATTATCGCGCACCATAATGTTTTCCGCGCTGCTCGGGACATTGCCCGGCAGTTGTATTGCTGCCACTAAGGCGCCCCCCGAAAATCCAACGTCCAATAGTTCGCTTCCACCAAAGTCGCCAATGCCGACGGTTTTTGGTCCTTTTGCGCTGGACCGGATTCCAGAACAAGGCGGGCTTGCCAGGGGCACCGTGCCCAGAGGAACCAAACGACTTGTCATTGATGGCAGGGACGTTGAGATTGCGGCTGATGGTCGTTTCGTGGTTGGATTTGGCCGAGACTATGCGGCTTCGGTTTTGATGACCGCATTTTTGACCAATGGGCAGTTAGTGACCGAACGAACACCGGTGCGTCCGCGCAAATGGAACATCGAAAATCTGACGCGGCTTCCCCATCATGCACAACCCGACGCAGAGTTTCAGGCTCGGCGCCCGGCAGAACTGGCACAGATAAATGCGGCGCGGCGGATGGCACCAGTGTCAGAGGGTTGGCGTCAAAAATTCATCTGGCCAGCAATAGGCCGGGTATCGGGATATTTTGGATCGCAGCGGATTTATGCGGGACAACCCGGCGCTCCGCACGGCGGCGTAGACGTGGCCGGGGCCACCGGCACTGCGATTGTCTCTCCCGCCGACGGTGTTGTGATCCTTGCGGCCGCGTCGCCATTCACGCTTGAAGGCAATCTGTTGATGATCGATCACGGGATGGGGCTGAACAGTGCGTTTCTGCATTTGTCACGGATTGACGTAAAGACGGGGGACCGCGTTCGGCAGGGCCAGCGCATTGGCGCCATCGGGATGACTGGGCGGGCGACGGGGCCGCATCTCCATTGGGGGATGAAGTGGCAGGAAGAACGGATAGATCCGCACGTTTTGGCCGGGCCGATGGCCGCGCGCGCGCCGACAAAATAACTCGGGGGCCGGCGATTACGCAGTATCCGGCCCCCGTTCCCCCTGTTTACGCAACCCGAGGGAAATTCAGTTCGTTCAAATCGTCATGGATGAAGGGTGATCCGCATATTCGGGGGTCAGCTGATCACCCTCCAACACCACACAGCCGACACTTAATACGCGTTCAGACTGTCTGGAATGAAATTAGCAGCGTCGCCGATTGTCCGACCGATCGATGGACCGTCCGGCAAGCGCACCGGCCCCGGCCCCGATTATCGTTCCGGCGGTCTTGTCGCCTCTGCGGCCAACCACGGCACGGCCAAGCAATCCGCCGACGACCGCGCCAATGATCAGGCCACCGGTGCCCTTCCCGCAACGGTATCCGCGATCATCGCGGTAGTCGCGATTGGAGCGGCGTTCATCATAGCCCCGGTCATATTGGCCGTTGTCGTAATTGACATTTTCATAGCGATCATAGTCGCGGTGGCGGGCAAAGGCCGGAGCGGCAGGAACAAGTGCGGTCAAGATGACAGCGGTGGCGGCACTCATATTTATCAGCTTCTTGTTCATTTCGTTTCTCCTTTGTCCGGATAGCGTCGTAGCTTCGTCGGTGGCTTGTTTTTGCCACCAGTATGTTGAGCCGTTCCTGAATATGTGTGTTAGCTGGCGTTCAGGTTGGTGGAGACTATCGCATCGCGTCAAATGCGATAAAGCAAGCGGATATGCGCCGAAAATCTGTCTTATTCTCGCTCTTGATCCTGACATTTCTGTCTAGCTCAACGCCGGTCTTCATATTTCCAGTGCCTGACCAATGGGTGCGGGTTTCTGCCGAACCGGTCATGCTGGACGATACCCACCCGGCACGGCGGCGACTTGGCGGGCTGGTTTTTGAAGGCGGTTGGAAACTCGATTCGCCGTCC
>JANNWX010000026.1:0-1743 GCA_031409315.1 Sphingomonadales bacterium
CCCATAAAGACCGACCTACGGCTGGGGTTTGAACCGCGTCAGTCATAGCGCACCCTTGGGTCAACCACAGCATAAAGAACATCGACGATCAGGTTGAAAACAATGGTGAAAAGCGCCACGATCACCACCGTGCCCATCACCAAAGTATAATCCCTGTTCAACGCCGCATCGACGAAATAGCGGCCGATCCCAGGTATACCGAACACCGATTCCACGATGATAGACCCGGTCAACAATGCCGCCGCCGCGGGCCCGGCGTAAGATATAATTGGCATCAACGCCCCGCGCAGCGCGTGTTTGATGACTACTGAATAATCCGAAAGGCCCAGCGCCCGCGCGGTACGAATATGGTGTGATCGCAGCGATTCAATCATGCTGCCGCGCATCAGACGGGCCACCACAGCCAGTTGCGGCAACATCAGCGTCAATACCGGCCCCACCTTATGCACTAGATCGCCGTCGCCCCAGCCGCCCACCGGAAACCAGCGCAGCGACAACGCGAAGGTCAGCTGGAACAGGGGTGCGATTACAAAGGTCGGGATTGTGCTGCCCGCCGTCGCCGTCGCAATCACCGCGTAATCGGCCAGTTGGTTTTGCCGCAGTGCTGCGATGATCCCCATTATCGACCCGATGACCAACGCCAAGATCAGCGCCGTCACCCCAAGCTGGATGGAAATTGGCAGGCCCGTTGCAAAAATCTCGGCCACGGTGAATTCAGGCCGCGTATAGCTTGGCCCAAAATCGCCCTGCATCAGGTTTTTTAGGTAATTCAGATATTGCTGCCATAGCGGCAAATCCAGTTGATACAACCGCTCCAGATTAGCCTTGATCGCGGGGTTCAGCCCTTTTTCCTGATTGAATGGCCCGCCGGGGGCCACACGCATCAAAAAGAACGAAATCGTTACGATCACGAACATCGTGGGAATGGCGGTCATCAACCGCCGCAGCACAAAGCGCAGCATCAGGTTTGCCCCTTTCGCAAATGGGTCACCACCCCCGCACATTGTGCAGGGATGGGGTTTCGCGGATCAGAGGCTTACTTTGACAGGAACCGGGTTGGGTGAATGTCCATCACATTCGGCTCCCAGCCCTTAACGCTGTCAGACACCACCGAGTGGTAGCTGTAAAACAGCAATGGCACGACGCAAAGGTCTTCGGCCACGCCCTTTTGCTCGGCTTGGGAAAGAAGGGCCATCCGTGCTGCCGGATCAGCGGTTGCTGCGGCCTCGGCCAACAGCCCGTCATAGGCCACATCAGTATAAAGTCCGTAGTTGTTGCCAGCCCCGGTCTTGCACAAGGCAAGGAAGTTTTCCGGGTCTTTGTAATCCGCAATCCATGCCGCGCGGGCGATATCAAAATCGCCTTTGGATTCAAGGTATCCGTAATGCGTCGCACCGTCCGTGTTGACCATCGACACTTCGATGCCCAGCGGTTTCAGCTGTTCTTGAATGGCCACGGCAGTGTTGGAATGGTTTTCCGATGTGTTGAAGCGAATTTCCATCTTCAATGGCGTCTCTGGCGTATAGCCAAGCCCGGTCAGGATTTCCTTGGCCTTATCTTCCCGGTCCAGTTGCGACATATCCGCATAATCCAGCGCCGATGAGGTAAAGTTGGAAATGCCCGGCGGCACGAAGGAATAGGCTGGGATCATGGTGTTTTGCCAAACTTCTTCGGCCAGATAATCCCGGTCAATCGCCATCGAAATGGCTTGCCGCAGTTCGGGGTTATCCCACGGTGCCTTGT
>JANNWX010000027.1:0-22820 GCA_031409315.1 Sphingomonadales bacterium
GCCCCGCCGAAAGCCGACCCAACGCGCGCGATATATCAGACAGCGTGCGCAGCGCGGTGCGCAATGTTTCCCGCATGCTGTGCTGCTGCGCAAAATGGCTGACCAAATCCAGTCGAGCCGCGATCAGGGCCGGATCAAGCAAGGGGGCGCTGATATCCGCCGCCAGCAAGCGCGCGCCGCCGCCGGTGACCGTTCGGTCAACCACATCGAGCAAGCTGCCATTCCGGCCGCCTCCCGTCGCGCGCACCAGTTCCAGACTGTCACGGGTGGCCGCGTCAATCGCCATATGGTCATGGATTAACCGACGGCGGGGCGGCTCCAGAAACGGCAGCTTGCCCTTTCCGGCATGATCAAGATAGGCAAGCAAGCCCGCGCACGCCGACAGTTCTGCCCGTGAAAAGCCGCCGAACCCGTCGAGCGTCGTCACCCCGAATAAGGATTTAAGACGCCGTTCCCCTGCAATCGAATCAAAATCCGCGCGCGGGCGGGCAAGGCCGTCAAAAGCATAGCCATCGGGCACGATGATTTCTGACGCCGATAGCCGCGCCAATTCCGCGTCAAGGCCGATCAGCGTCACCTCCCCGGTTTCAAAACGCCCGGTTGATATGTCGGCGGCCGCATAGCCAATCCCGTCTGCTACAGGCGCTAAGGCGACAAGCCAATTGGCGGTCCGCGCCTCTAGCAACGCGTCTTCGGTCAACGTGCCTGCTGTCACCACCCTGACAATCGCGCGTGCGACGATGGATTTTCCGCCCCGGGCTTTTGCAAGTGCTGGCGATTCGATTTGTTCGGCAATGGCAACCCGGTGTCCGGCGCGAATCAGCCGAGCCAGATAAGCGTCCGCCGCATGAAAGGGCACGCCGCACATCGGAATTGGTGCGCCGAGATGTTCGCCCCGCGCCGTCAGGGCAATATCCAGAATCTGGCTGGCGATGCGTGCATCATCAAAGAAAAGTTCAAAAAAGTCGCCCATCCGGTAGAAAAGCAGGCAATCTGCCGCTTCTGCCTTCAACGCGAAATATTGCACCATCATGGGCGTAGCGGAGGAAGAGGTCTTGTCAGCCATTGCCTATCCGATAGCGGTTTTGGGGCATTGCACAAAGCCATCTTCCCGCATCGGCTTTGTGCGCGTAAGACAAGGTATATTTGAAAAAGGGGCGGATCATGAGCGACGAACCACGGATACAATTTTCGGACCGCGAAGCTTTATTCTACCATTCAACGGGCCGCCCAGGAAAAATTGAAATTGTCGCGTCAAAACCGATGGCGACGCAGCGTGATTTAAGTCTGGCTTATTCGCCAGGCGTTGCCGTGCCGGTGCGCGCCATCGCCGCAGATCCGGCGACCGCCTATGATTATACCGCCAAGGGCAATCTGGTGGCGGTGATTTCAAACGGCACCGCCATCCTAGGGCTGGGCAATCTGGGTGCCCTTGCCTCCAAACCGGTGATGGAGGGCAAGGCGGTGCTTTTCAAACGCTTTGCCGATGTCGATTCGATTGACCTTGAGCTCGACACCGAAGACCCAGAGGCGTTCATCAATGCCGTCGCGTTGATGGAGCCGAGTTTTGGCGGCATCAATCTCGAAGACATCAAGGCCCCGGAATGTTTCATCATCGAACAGGCGCTCAAAGAGCGGATGAAAATTCCGGTGATGCACGATGACCAGCACGGCACCGCGATCATCACCGCTGCGGGCCTGATCAATGCATGCGAGGTCACCGGACGCAAACTTTCCGAAGTCAAAGTTGTGGTCAACGGCGCGGGAGCCGCGGCCATTGCCTGCACCGCTCTGATCAAGGCTATGGGCGTATCGCCCGCCAATGTCATCATGTGCGACCGCAAGGGCGTTATCTATCAAGGGCGACCCGACGGCATGGATCAATGGAAATCCGCGCATGCCGCCAAGACCGATTGCCGCACTTTGGAAGAGGCGTTGAAGGGTGCTGATATTTTTCTGGGGCTTTCGGCGGCCGGTGCGCTCAAGCCGGAAATGGTCAAAGATATGGCGAAAGCACCGATCATCTTTGCCATGGCCAATCCCGATCCCGAAATCACCCCGCCCGATGCCAAAGCGGTGCGCCCCGATGCGATTGTTGCGACGGGACGGTCCGATTATCCAAATCAGGTCAACAATGTGCTTGGTTTCCCGTTCATTTTCCGGGGGGCGCTTGATGTGCGCGCAACCACGATCAACGAAGAAATGAAAATTGCGGCGGCCTATGCGATTGCCGAGCTTGCCCGTCAGCAAGTGCCCGAAGAGGTTGCTGCCGCTTATGGCGGCCGGTCGTCAAGTTTTGGCCATGACTATATCATTCCGGCCCCGTTTGATCCGCGCCTTATGGAAGTTGTGCCCGCCGCCGTTGCACAAGCCGCGATGGATTCTGGCGTGGCAACCAAGCCGATCCTTGACATGGATGCCTACCGTGTCTCTTTGCGGGCGCGGTTGAACCCGACAACGTCGGTTCTCACATTGGCCTATGATAATGCACGTGCGCACCCCAAACGGGTGATCTTTGCCGAAGCCGAAGAAGAAGTTGTGCTGCGCGCGGCCATTGCCTTTCGCGACGGCGGCTGCGGTACGCCCGTCCTTATTGGCCGTGATGATGTGCGTGCCAAACTTGCCGCGCTTGGGGTCGATGATCCCGACAGTTTTGAACTGCACAACAGCCGCACCTCTGCGCTTGTCCCTAAAATGGTTGATATGCTGTATGACCGGTTGCAACGCCGCGGCTATTTACGGCGCGAGGTTGAACGGCTGGTCATCCAGGATCGCATCGTGTTTGGCGCTATGCTGCTGAAAATGGGTGAAGGCGACGCGATGATCACCGGCGTGACCCGCGGCTTTGCACAAACAATGCGCGAAGTGCGCCGCGTGCTTGACCCCGCCCCCGGCCGCGTCGCATTCGGCATTCACGTGCTGGTTGGCCAAAGCCACACCGTGTTCATGGCCGATACGACGGTGAACGAGCGGCCTTCGTCAGCCGAATTGGCGCAGATTGCCATCGAAACAGCGGCGGTTGCCCGGCAGATGGGGCACGAACCCCGGGTTGCCTTTCTATCCTATTCGACGTTTGGCAATCCGCCGGGAAATTGGCTTGAGCCAATCCGCGAGGCTGTGTCCTTGCTGGATGCACAGGGCGTTGGTTTTGAATATGAAGGCGAAATCGCGCCTGATGTTGCCCTCAATCCGGCTTTGGCGAAAAACTATCCGTTCAGCCGCCTGTCTGGCCCGGCCAATGTGCTGATCATGCCGGGGCTGCAATCGGCCAATCTGTCGGCAAAATTGCTCCGCGAACTGGGCGGCGATTCGGTGATCGGCCCGATGCTGATTGGCATGGAAAAGCCGGTTCAGGTGTCAACGATGGCCGCCACCGCGTCTGAGCTGGTCACGCTTGCGGTGCTGGCGGCAAGCGGGATTGCCAAATAAGATCATCGCAGCTTGGTATAATACCAAGGTGCGATGATCCTAGACCCTATTCCATATTGATTGAATCAAAATGGGGGTCTAAACTCCTGCTTTACCGTGATTTCCGAGCCGTTAAATGTCCCATTTAACTCGAAATCACTCTAGCCCTCGAACCTGCCCTTGATGGCAAGCAAGGCGAGGGCGGCTTTCGCGGCCTCACCGCCCTTGTCTTTTTGCGCTGGATCAGCGCGGACAAGGGCTTGGGCTTCATTTTCGACAGTCAAAATGCCGTTGCCAATGGCGATGCCATCCATCGTTAGCGCCATGATGCCGCGCGCGCTTTCGCCTGCGACAATTTCGAAATGATAGGTTTCGCCGCGAATGACGACGCCAATGGCGACATAGCCGTCATAACGACCGCTTTCCGCCGCCAGCGCAATCGCGCCGGGGATTTCCAGCGCGCCGGGGACGGTCAGCACATCGGCATGATGCCCCGCATTTTCCAGCGCCGTCTTCGCCCCGGCAACCAGCATATCGTTCAAATGGTCATAGAACCGCGCTTCGACAATCAGGAATTTGGCCATCATTCGCCCTTTGTATCTGGAATGGCCCGTTCGCCGATGATTGACAGGCCGTATCCGTCAAGCCCGACCAATGTATGGTGGGTGTTTGTCAGCAGGATCATGTCATGGACCCCGATTTCGGACAGGATTTGCGCACCGACCCCGTAATCGCGCAACTCTTCGACTTCGGGTGCGCCGGCCGATTTGCCCTCGGCGCGTAATTGCATGAAGCGGGTGACAAGCCCTTTCATCGGCTTGTTTATGACGACAATCGCGCCGCTGCCTTCCTGCGCAATCAATTCCATCGAGCGTGACAACAGCCCTGAACGTTCATGCGTTTCGCCAAAAACGTCGATAAACATCGACATGGTGTGCATCCGCACCAACGTCGGCTTGTCGGGATCGATATGGCCTTTGACCAAAGCCATCGTTTCATCACCAGTGGCCTTGTTGAAAAAGGTCATCGCCCGCCATTCACCGCCCCAGCGGCTGTTAAATTTCATCTCTGCGCGTTTTTCGACAAGATGATCATGCTGGCGGCGATAGGCGATCAGATCACGGATCGTCCCCATTTTCAAATTGTGCAGACGAGCGAACGGCACCAGATCGTCCATCCGCGCCATCGTGCCGTCTTCTTTCATAATTTCGCAAATCACACCCGAGGGGTTGAGCCCGGCGAGCCGCGAAATATCAACCGCTGCCTCGGTATGGCCCGCGCGGACCAAAACCCCGCCGTCGCGGGCGATCAGCGGAAAGACGTGGCCCGGCGTCACGATATCGTCCCGGCCCTTCGACGCATCGATGGCCACCGATACCGTGCGGGCCCTATCCGCCGCGCTGATCCCGGTTGTCACACCCTCGCGCGCCTCGATCGAGGTGGTAAAGGCGGTTTCGTGCCGCGTGCCATTGGCCCGGCTCATCAGATCAAGGCCAAGTTGTTCGACCCGGGTCTTGGTTAGCGTGAGACAGATCAGCCCACGCCCATGCGTTGCCATGAAATTGATTGCATCGGGCGTGGCCATTTGCGCCGGTATGATCAGATCACCTTCATTTTCCCGGTCTTCATCATCGACGAGGATGAACATGCGGCCGTTGCGCGCTTCCTCGATAATCTCCTCAATGGGAACAAGCGCGGGCGTATCATCATTGGCAAACAAGTAGGATTCAAGCTTGCGCAATGTTTCTGTCGTCGGGTTCCAGTCCGGCGCATCCAGATCACGCAGCGTATTGGCATGAAGCCCCGCCGCACGGGCAAGGCCGGAACGCGAAAGGCCACCGTCGGTGACAAGATGGCGCAGCTTTTCAATCAATTGGGTGCTCATTGCGATCCATTTTCACATTATAATGTGATTGTCAAGCACAGTGATCACATTGTTTTGGCGCAAGAGGCCGCCAAGGCTCACGCCGGGCGCTGGTGCATCCGCGCCAGATAGCGGGCCAGTATATCGATTTCGATATTCACGGGCTGCCCGGTCGACATATTCGCAAAGGCGGTGACGGCCCAGGTGTGCGGGATGATGTTCAGGCCGAAAATGGTGCCTTCGGCAGTGTCGGCCACCTCATTCACCGTCAGCGACACGCCGTCGACGGTGACGGAGCCTTTGCTGGCAATTGAAAAGGCAAGATCGGACCCGACACAGACCGATACCCGGTGCGAATCGCCTTCGCGGGCAAGGCCAACAATTTCGCCCACGCCGTCGACATGCCCGGTAACGATATGACCGCCCAGTTCATCGCCGATTTTGAGTGCGCGTTCGAGATTGAGTTTGCGGCCCGCCGTCCACTGGCCTTGTGCAGTCTTGCTGACGGTTTCGGCGGACGCATCGACGGCAAACCAGTCTGGCCCTTTGTCCACCACCGTCAGGCAGCAGCCCGAACATGCGATCGAGGCCCCCAGATCAATGGTCGCCATGTCATAGCCACAGCCGATGATCAAATGCAGATCACCGCGCTGTTCCACAAACCGGATCGTGCCAACGTCGGTGATGATGCCCGTAAACATATGTGCCCTCTATACCCGTTCGTAGACGTCAAGCGTATCGATGCCAAGCGTGCGCGTGTCGGCGATAACCCAGCGATCATGGGCGTCCGCCATCCGACCAAGCCCGATGTCGCCAAGCGATGCCTTGCCTGTGCCGATCATCACGGGGGCGCGGTACAGCAAGATGCGGTCAACGAGATCGGCCTTCAGGAAGGCTGCGGCCGTTTGTGCACCGCCTTCGATCAGCAGATTCTGGACATCTTTGATTTCTGAAACGGCAATGGGACTCGACAAGCCCAGCCATCCGTCCGGGGCGACGCCGTGTGTCAGGATCGCGCGTCTGGGAGAGTGGCTTTCCAGCCCCGGCAACCGCACGTTGAGACGCGGCGTATCAGCGTCATATGTCCCGCGGCCGACAAGGATCATGTCGCAGCGCGCCCGTTCTAGATGAGCGTGGGCGCGGGCCGCCTCCCCAGTAATCCATTTGCTTTCCCCGTCAGCGCGCGCAATGCAGCCGTCGAGCGAGGTAGCAAGCTTGAGCGTGATATGGGGTCGGCCCATTTCCTGTTGTGACAGCCAGCCGGCCATCGCGCGGCGGGCCGCACCGGCCATGGTGCCTGTATCAACATGGATACCCGCCGCTTGCAACCCAGCGATGCCTCGCCCGTTGGTCCTAGGGTCAGGATCGCCCAAAGCAATATGTGCCGCGCCAATGCCCGCCGCGATCAGGCCGCCAGCGCAGGACGGGCCACGCACGCTGTCATGCACGCAGGGTTCGAGTGTGACATAACATGTCGCACCCCGCGCCGCGCCGCCCGCCTGCGCCAGCGCCATTTCCTCGGCATGGGGACGCCCGCCCGCCTGCGTCCAGCCGCGCCCGACAACATGGCCGTCTTTGACAATCACACAGCCCACATTCGGGTTGGGCGTCGTGCGCCCACGACCGCGCTGTGACAGGGCGAGCGCCGCGCCCATATGACGGTCATCAATGGGGGTGAGGGTGCCTGTCAAAGCCCGAGTTCGTCCAGTTTCTTATCAATTTTCTTAAACGGTGCCCGGCGCTTCTCAAGGATGATGCGCTCCTCCTCCTCACGCACTTTACGCGCAGCTGTATCAATTTTCTGCTGCGCCTTGATCGCCGCGTCGGTGCGCCCCGGATCATAAGTTTTGATCCAGGTTATTTCGGGCAACCGATACACTTCTTCGACTTCATCGACATAAAACAGGCCCATGAAAAGGATCGGAATGCCAAGTGCTACGGCGGCGAAGCCAATCTTATGTGGCGAACGCGTCCGCAGGAACGCGCGAAAATCGCGCAGTGCAGCCGCAGGGCGGGCGGGGCGGGGTAAGAAGGACATAGACGCAAAATAGGCTGAGTCATGCCATTAGGCTAGCCCTAACCCTAGATAGCCAGCCCCTGAAGCAATTTGGGCAGATCGCCGCTTTCGCCGCGCGCTTCGGCCATGAATCGCGCTTTGAGTGGCGGAATCCGTCCCACCAGACCAAGGCCAAACGTGCGCAATCGCGACGCCGGTCGGCCCGGCAATCCGAACAACCGGGTCAACCCATCGGTTGCAAGCGCCACCATGAACGTGTCGAGCCCGCGCCACCGTTCATACCGCGCCAACAATTGCGGATCGCCCAGATCAAGGCCGAGCCTTGCCCCATCGACCAGAATCTCAACCAACGTGGCGACATCACGAAAGCCCAAATTGAGGCCCTGCCCGGCGATCGGATGAATGCCGTGGGCGGCGTCGCCAACCAGCGCGAGACGATCCGCAGTCATTTGCCCCGCATGGTGAAACCCCAGCGGGTAGCTTGACCGTGGTGCGCCAAGAGCGAGTTCGCCGAGCAGGCCACCCGCACGCTTGCCGACCTCCGCCAGAAAGGCACGGTCACCAAGCGCGCGCATGCCGACGGCGTCTTTTTCAGATACCGTCCAGACAAGCGCCGAGCGGGTGCCCGGCTGCATCGGCAAAAGGGCAAATGGCCCGGCCGGAAAGAAAATTTCGTGCGCGACATTGTTGTGCGACAGGCTGTGATCAAGCGCCGTCACGATCGCCGTGTGCCGATAGCTCCACTGCGCAATCTTGATGCCGGCAGCGGCGCGGGTTTGGGAATTTCGACCTTCGGCGACCAGCAGCAACGGCGCTTTGAGGACGGTTCCGTTTGTCAGGCAAGCCGTGACACCGTGGCCCGTTCGTTCAATATCAGTCGCTTTAGCCGACGCATGGAGCGTGATGCCATTGGCGGCGACCGTCGCGTCAAACAGCAATGTGCGCAAAACCCGGTTTTCAACCATCGTGCCAAGCGGTTCTTCGTCCGGGCCGGTTGCAAAAATGAGCGGCTTCCCGTCACTGCCCTCGCGTGTTTCGATACTGTCTATTGGACAGCCTTGAGGCGCCAGATCAAGGCCGATTTGCCGCAACATCGCCCACGACCCGCTGGCAATCGCGCTAACCCGGCCGTCAAATCCGGGGGCCAGCGTCTTTTCCAGATCAGCCGGATCGACGACCGCCGAGGTCAGCCCATGCGCATCGAGCGCGAGCGCCAGCGTCAGCCCGACCAGCCCGCCGCCCAGAATGATCACGTCATGCGAGTCCATGCGCCCGCTCTAATCAATTATCGGCCATGCTCAAGCAAATCTGCATCGACCCTTGACGCCGAGTCGCTGGGCGGCGCATGAAGCGGTTTTCTGGAACAGAACGCGCACAACAAGCAAGGAGACGCGACTTGGCTACGCGGATGCCCGCATGGCGCGAATCGGTGAAGCGGGGGGCGGTGCGCAGCGGTGCGCTGATGGGCGCGATTGCGCTGGTATCTGCGGCGTTGCTGCTTGCACTTGCCCTGATTTCTTATCATCCCAGTGACCCGTCGATCAACACGGCTGCGGGCGGATCCACGGCGAATCTGGTCGGTCGTCCCGGCGCATGGATTGCAGACGGCCTGTTATCGTCGCTGGGTCCGGCGTCGGCCCTTTTCTTGCCGATGATGTTGATTGTCGCACGGCGATTGTGGAAAGGAAACCCGACACAAGGCTGGGGTCGTCGCCTGATGGCCGGATTTGTTGGTGTGTTTCTGATCGATACGGCAATGGCACTGGTGCAACCGGCGGCTGTTGATGGTCTTCCCGCCGGTCTGGGCGGGGCAATAGGCATTTTAGGGGCGATGATTGCAAGTTGGGGCCTTGAAATGGTTCCCGCTGGCGGGGCGGCCCAATGGGCGACATGGGGTGTTTGTTTCGCCCTCGGGCTTGGCGGGATCATCATATGGGCAAAAAGCCTTGGCCTTGATGAAGATGAAAAAACGTGGCTAAAACGGCGCGCTTTACCGACCCCTGAGCCTGGGCAAACGGCAAACAAGCAACCAGCACCAAGCCGGACGGTGACAAAGGAACTAGAGCGTGCGCCGTCGGCCCGTGAAGAAACCCGGCCAAAACCGGTCATCAATGACCGCACGGCAGCCCAATCTCCACAGCCCCGGCCACAAAAGGCGCGCCAATCGCAGCTTGATCTGCGTGACCGATATACGTTGCCGTCGATCGACCTTCTCACTCCGGCCCCGCCATCAACCGCAGGGACGCTCGACAAAGCTGCATTGGAACGCAATGCCCGCCTGCTTGAAACTGTTCTCGATGATTTCAAGGTCAAGGGATCAATCACCGAGGTGCGGCCCGGCCCCGTCGTCACCATGTATGAACTTGAACCCGAATCGGGAATCAAGGCCAGTCGGGTGATCCAGCTTGCCGATGATATCGCGCGCAACATGTCTGCTTTGTCGGCCCGCGTGGCGACGATCCCGGGGCGCACGGTGATCGGCATCGAACTGCCCAATGCCAAACGCGAATCGGTTGTGCTTCATGAATTGGTGGCCTCCACCGCATTTGACGATCAACAGGCGCAATTGCCGATCATATTGGGGAAAAATATCGCGGGCGACCCGGTGATTGCTGATCTTGCACCCATGCCGCACCTGTTGGTGGCGGGCACAACCGGTTCGGGCAAATCCGTCGGCCTGAATGCCATGATCCTGTCGTTGCTTTACAAGTTAACGCCTGACCAATGCCGGATGATCATGATCGACCCCAAGATGCTGGAACTCAGCATTTATGATGACATCCCCCATTTGCTGGCCCCCGTTGTCACCGAACCGGCAAAGGCGATTCGCGCGCTCAAATGGACGGTTGAACAAATGGAGGACCGCTACCGGATGATGGCGTCGGTCGGGGTGCGCAGTTTGGCCAGCTTCAACGAAAAAGTGCGTGCCGCGCGCGCCAAGGGCCAATCGCTCGGTCGCCGGGTCCAGACGGGGTATGACGCAGAAACCGGGCAGCCCAAGTATGAGGAAGAAAAGCTCGATTATGAGCCCTTGCCGCAGGTCGTCGTCATCGTTGACGAACTGGCTGACCTGATGATGACGGCGGGCAAGGAAGTTGAATTTCTGATCCAGCGGCTTGCACAAAAGGCGCGGGCGGCTGGCATCCATCTGATCATGGCGACGCAGCGCCCGTCGGTGGATGTTATCACCGGGGTGATCAAGGCCAATCTGCCGACCCGGATCAGCTTTCAGGTCACGTCCAAAATCGATTCGCGCACCATCCTTGGCGAACAGGGGGCCGAACAACTGCTGGGCAAGGGCGATATGCTTTACATGCCAGGCGGCAAGCAGATTGCCCGGGTGCACGGCCCGTTCGTATCGGATGAGGAAGTGCGCGCAGTTGCCGATCATTGGCGAAGCCAAGGAACACCCGAATATAATATGGCCGTTACCGAAGAGCCCGAAGACGGTGGCTGGGCACTCGAAGGATCGCCAACCGGCGAAGACCATCCCGAAGATCAATTATATCGCCGGGGGATTCAGATTGTCGCGGAAAGCCAGAAAGCGTCGACCTCCTATCTCCAGCGCCAGTTGCGCGTCGGATATAACAGCGCGGCGCGCCTGATCGAACGGATGGAAAGCGACGGCCTTGTCAGTCGCCCGGACCATGTCGGGCGGCGCGAAGTGTTGATCGATACCGACGGGCATGCGATTTGATGGCGGGTGATTAACATTCTGTTCAATAGCGCACGGCAAAGAAAAGCTTTTCCTTCCAGGCTAGGATCCCAAATGAGCCGTTTTCGTGCAGCATTCGCCTTCGCAATCTTGGCCGGATGGGCGGCGGCCATTCCCGCGCAAAAAGATAGCCTGTCGTCTGTGTCGGCCCATTTGGGCGGCGTCACGACAATGACCGCGAATTTCACCCAGACTGACCGGGCGGGCAAAGTGCTCACAGGCTCTTTATCCCTGAAACGTCCCGGCAAGGTGCGGTTTCAATATCAAAAGGGCGTGCCGATCCTGATTGTGGGTGACGGCAAGGCGCTGACCTTTGTCGATTATCAGGTCAACCAAGTGCAACGCTGGCCGATTGGCAAAACGCCGCTTGGCATCTTGCTCGACGATAATCCCGATTTGTCCGGGGTGGCAAAAATCATCGCCGCCGCCGATCCCAAAATTGTGTTGCTGGAGGCGCGCGACGCCCGACATCCTGAATATGGGGTCATCACATTAGCCTTTACCCGCAACGCCGCCGCGCCAGCAGGGCTGATGCTGCAGGGCTGGATCGCGATTGACAGCCAGAATAACCGGACGTCCATTCGCCTGTCCAACCAACGGTTCAACGGCCCAATTTCCGACCAAGCGTTCAAATGGCGCGACCCACGACCGCGCATCAAGGGAAGCTGAACATCCATTCATCGTGGCGACAGGAATGTCGGCTTATTCTGCACAGGCTTTCTCGGGAGCGTTGGCGGGATTCCCCCCTGTTACTCGTCACCACTTTCGGGATTGCTTGCGTGACGAACGCTAGATCGGCCCCCGCTCCATGCCCCCGGAGCGGGGGTCTTTCGTTTTTGGCTCAGACACGCGCCAATAAGGCGCGGCGGCCCTTCGGCCTTGCGGGCTTACGCCCGGGGCGTTTTGTGCCTCAGACACGCGCCAATAAGGCGCGGCGGCCCTTCGGCCTTGCGGGCTTACGCCCGGTCAGTCTAGAGCGTCGCTTATGAAAATAGCCTCATGGAATATCAACAGCGTCCGGGCACGGATCGACATTGTCGAACGGTTTTTGACTGAAATGGCCCCGGACATAGTGTGTTTGCAGGAAACCAAGGCAGAAAACGGCTCTTTTCCGGCCAAGGCCTTCCGCGACCTTGGCTATGACCACATCATTTTGAACGGCCAGAAAATGCACCACGGGGTGGCCATTGTCAGCAAGGTGCCGCTGACCCAGGACCGGCGGCACGATTGGCAGGATAATGGCGAAGCGCGCCACATCGGCGTGCGGCTGCCTAACGGTGTTTTGCTTGAAAATGTCTATGTGCCCGCTGGCGGCGATATTGCCGACCGGGATGTGAACCCGAAATTTGGCCAGAAGCTTGATTTTCTGGGCCGCATGACCGCGTGGTCGCGCACATTGAAGGACCCCACGATCATCCTCGGCGATTTCAACATCGCGCCATTTGAAAGCGATGTTTGGAACCATAAGCAATTGTTGAATGTGGTCAGCCACACGCCGATTGAAGTCGAAACACTGGCACGGCTGCAAGAAAGCCATGAGTGGATCGATCTTGGTCGTCATTTCATCCCCGAACCTGAAAAGTTGTTCACGTGGTGGAGCTACCGGTCGCCGGACTGGGAAGCGGCAAACAAAGGCCGCCGCCTAGACCATATGTGGGCGTCGCCAAGCTTAGCCAAAGCAGCTGTCGCGCATCAGGTGCACACGCAATGCCGCAATTGGGGCAAGCCGTCCGACCATATCCCGATCGTTACGGAATTCGCCTTTTGACCGATCCGTTCAACACCGCGCGGGCGATTGATGCGCTGCGCCGTGGCTGGCCCGTCGCCATTGATGGCCAGATTTGCGTGATGGCGATCGAAACCGCAGATGATGCCGGGATCGCCCGTTTCGATCCGGATGCCAAGGCCAATATCCTGATTTCGGCTGGCCGCGCCCTTACCCTGAAACTGGCCAACCAGCGCGAAGCGGCGACGCCCGATGCGCCGGTACTCGTCGCGCGCGCGCCGTGGATAGACCATGCCGGGGCACGGGCAATGGCCGATCCGGCGCTTGATTTGGCGACGCCGATGAAGGGCCCGTTTCGTGCGCTTGCATGCCCGCAAGCCGTTTGCGCAGCCGCCGCGCTGATCCTTGCCCGTCACGCCGGGTTGCTGCCCGCTTTCTATCTGATGGGCGACACCGACAGCGCTCTGGCACATGTCAGCAGCGCCGAAATTGGCGATTATGACGCCCCAGATCGGCTTGCCATCGTCGCGCGGGCGCATTTGCCAATTGCTGCGGCGGATAAATGTGAAATCATTGCGTTTCGGACACCCGAATCAGCGCAAGACCATATCGCACTGATGATTGGCAGCCCCAACGGCAATCCGCCGCTGGTGCGTCTGCACAGCGAATGCCTGACCGGGGACGTGCTCGGCAGCCTCAAATGCGATTGCGGGCCGCAACTCGACACCGCGCTCCAGTTGATTGCCGACAGTGGCTGGGGGCTGTTGCTCTATTTGCGGCAAGAAGGCCGCGGCATTGGCCTGATCAACAAGTTGCGCGCCTATGCCTTGCAGGATCAGGGTTTTGATACGGTCGACGCGAATATGCGGCTTGGCTTTGCCGTCGACGCCCGCGATTTCGGGACAGCCGCGCGGATGCTGACGCTGCTTGGGCAAGACCGGATCAGGGTGTTGACTAACAATCCAGAAAAAGTGGCGCGGTTAGAAGCTGCGGGCCTCTCCGTCATTGAACGTGTGCCCCACAATCTGCCGCCAAATCCGCACAATGCCCGCTACTTGACAACGAAACGAGACCGGACGGGGCACATGCTTTAGGTCGTTGCTAGGGTCGCGCCCCAAACAAGGCTGTCCCAATCCGGACATGGGTTGCGCCGAGCATGATCGCGGTTTCGAAATCGCCGGACATCCCCATCGAAAGGCCAGCAAGGCCATTGTCGCGCGCCAATTTGGCGAGCAGCGCAAAATAGGGTGCGGGTTCCACGTCGGCAGGCGGCACCGCCATCAAACCTGTGACATTGAGCGCCCGTGCCCGCGCCATTCCGAGCAGAGCCGGTAAATCCGCAACCGCACATCCCCCCTTTTGGGCTTCATTGCCAATGTTGACTTGCAAAAAATATCGCGGGTGCTTTGCAAGCCTGTTTTGTGCTGCGGCAAGAGCATCGACCAATGACAGGCGGTCAACCGAATGGATGACATCGAACAGGCGAACCGCATCATCCGCTTTATTCGATTGCAGCTGGCCGACAAGATGGAGGGCAATGTCGGGCCGTTGCGCCTTCAGCTCTGGCCATTTCTCGTGTGCTTCCTGCACCCTGTTTTCGCCAAACTCCCGCTGGCCAACCGCGATCAACGCACTGATTTCAGACGCATTTCTGGTTTTGGAAATGGCAATGAGGTGGATATTTTCTGTTTTGCGGCCTGACGTTTTGGCAGCATGGGCGATCTGCGCCTTCACGGCTTCAAGACGGATTTGTGGCGTGGGTTCGTCAACGGTCATGACCTTTGCTATACGCAGGACGATGCAGCGCCGCCAATCCCCAAAACTGCCCAAACTTTGGCTGATGACTGACGAACGGTTAGGGGATCGCTTGGTTCCGTCGTTATTGGCGCTGCCCAAAGGGTCGGGAGCCATTTTTCGCCATTACGCATTGCCGCCAAAACAGCGCCGTTCATTGTTCAATATTGTGCGGTCGATATGCCGGAAGCGCGGCATTTTGCTGGTGTTAGGCGGGTCCACACGTCTGGCGCGCGCTTGGAGGGCTGATGGCAACCACGGCAAGGATATAAAACCGTGCGCAGGCATCAAGACAATGGCCGTCCATAACATTCCCGAACGCATAAAGGCGGAACGCGCAGGGGTAGACTTGATTTTCGTATCCCCAGTTTTCGCAACACTGTCGCACGCAAATATAAGCCCATTGGGGCTTGTCCGGTTTGCTCAGATCACAAGGGATGCAAAAGTTCCCGTCATCGCGCTTGGCGGCATAACTCACAAAAAAGCGAAATCTCTACGGCGCTTCCGGCTTCATGGTTGGGCCGCGATTGACGGTCTAGCGCGTTAGAATTTGAACGCCGTGCCAATATAAACGGCCTGACTGTCGCGCCGCGTGTCTGCCAGCGGCTCTAGCCGGTCACGTTCGGATTTGTAGCGGACGCCTGCCGTCAGATCGAGATTGCGTGTCAGGCGGTAAGACCCGCCAAAATCAACCGCGACGCTTTCGCCGGCGGTGATCGCGCGCGGCGCGTTGCCAGCCGGCCGATCAGCCGCAAGCTGGACGCGCGTTGCCCATTTTTTCATCGTATAACTGACGCCGACATCAACCCCGCGACGCCCGCCCTGAAGCGCACCCGAATCAGTTTGGGCAATATCACCCGATATCGCAAATCGTTTCCAGCCAACAGAAACACCCAGATTATAAGCAAAAGGGGCCACGTTAAGCGCGGTAGCCGCAACCGACGGCCGATCAACTGTCACCGGGGTTATGGTGCTGCGCGCACGGACCGCAACCGTAACGGCGCGACTCGGACGGCCAGCAGCAGAGGCCGGAGTGAATTTAAATCCCGACGTTGCGACATTGCTCCGTGCAAATGCAGCGGCCAGCCGTGGGTCGGCAGAGGCCGGAGTAAAGCTTGAAAAACCTGCCTTCGATCCACCAAATCCGGCGGTTACACTGGCGTTTCCGCCCGATGCACCGATTGCGGGCGACACGGCAAGAACAGCGATGGCAGTTGCCACCGCGCTCCATTCTGCCACTGCCCCCATATATTTCATTGACCAAAGCCTCACATTCTCAACCATTTTCTAGCACGAATATAATCGCATACGCCATAGTTTGCACACGATTATTGCAACGGTGTTGCACAAGTTCAACACCCGCCATTAAAACCAAATCTTGCGAGATACGCCGATAGCCTTATAACGCGGACAATATGCCGCTCAGTCAAGGATTTTCCATGCGTCGACCGTTCAAGATTATCACCATCATTGCCTTGGCCAGTGCCGTTTCTGCCTGTGCCTGGATCCAGGAAGATCTGTCGAAAGGCGTCGATTATTTCGGTAAGGATGAGGGTGATCGCACACTTGCGGTGGATCAAGCCGCGTCAAGGGTGACAGCGATCGGCGTGAACGCCTATCTCTGGCGGGCGGCGCTCGATACGATTTCGTTCATGCCCCTGTTGCAAACCGATTCGAGCGGCGGCGTGATCGTGACCGACTGGTATTCAAATCCGGGCTCTGCCAGCGAGCGGATGAAACTGACCGTGTCGATTCTGGATCAGGATTTGCGCGCGGATGCGATCCGGATTGCCGCTTCCCGACAGATCAACCAGAATGGCCAGTGGGTTGATGCCCCGGTTCAGGCCGCCACCGTACAGAAACTGGAAGATATCATCCTGACCAAGGCTCGCGATCTTCGCCGGAGTGCGATCACCGGATAATGTCCCAATCCCGCTTCAACCCGTTAAAGGCTGACGCGCACTGGCAGAAAGTCTGGGAGGACGGCGCGGTTTTTGCCGCGCCTTCGGCTGCTGAACTTGCCGGTTCCGACAGGCCCAAAGCCTATGTGCTGGAAATGTTTCCCTATCCATCGGGGCGCATCCACATGGGGCATGTCCGTAATTATACACTGGGCGACGTTCTGGCCCGGTATAAGGCGATGACCGGTCACGCCGTGCTGCATCCGATGGGCTGGGATTCGTTCGGGATGCCCGCCGAAAATGCCGCGATGGAGAAAAAAGTCCATCCCGGTGACTGGACCCGATCCAACATCACGGCCATGCGCGCGCAGTTGAAGCGGCTGGGGCTGGCGATCGACTGGAGCCGCGAATTATCCACCTGCGAGCCCGATTATTACGGGCATGAACAGGCCCTGTTCCTTGATTTGTTCAAGGCGGGCCTAGTTTACCGCAAGGAATCGTCGGTCAATTGGGACCCGGTTGATATGACCGTGCTCGCCAATGAACAGGTGATCGACGGCCGTGGATGGCGTTCGGGCGCGCTGGTGGAAAAGAAGAAGCTCAGCCAATGGTTCCTTAAAATTACCGATTTTGCAGAAGATTTGCTGGACGGCCTTGATGGGCTCGACAAGTGGCCCGCCAAGGTCAAGCTGATGCAGGAGAATTGGATCGGCAAATCCCAAGGCTTGCGTTGCACCTTCAGCTTTGTCGATTCGCCTGACGGGATCGCGGTTTTCACCACCCGCCCTGACACGATGTTCGGCGCGAGTTTTGTTGCCATTGCCGCTGACCATCCGGTTGCAACCGAATTGGCGGCGAACGCGCCTGAACTCGCGCGGTTCATCGACGAATGCCGCAAGGGCGGGACCACCGCCGCCGATATTGAAACAGCCGAAAAGCAGGGCTTCAACACCGGGTTGAGCGTTGAACATCCGCTTGATCCCGATTGGCATTTGCCGGTTTACGTCGCCAATTTCGTGCTGATGGACTATGGCACCGGCGCGGTCTTTGGATGTCCGGCGCATGACCAGCGTGACCTTGATTTTGCGCGTAAATATGGGCTTCCTGTCGTTCGCGTGGTGGCCGACGGCGACCAGATCGACCCCGATTTTGAGGGGGATGAGGCCTATACCGGCCCCGGCGCAATCGTGAATTCACATTTCCTGAACGGCATGTCGGTTGACGATGCCAAGAATGCGGCCATTGCGACGGCCCAACATGAAGGCTGGGGTGAAGCCACAACCGTTTGGCGATTGCGCGACTGGGGTGTTTCGCGACAACGCTATTGGGGCACGCCAATTCCGATCATTCACTGCGAATTTTGTGGTGTTCTGCCGGTCCCGCGCTCGCAATTGCCGGTCATTCTGCCAGAAGACGTCAGTTTTGACATCCCCGGCAACCCGTTGGAACGGCACCCGACGTGGAAGCATGTCGCCTGCCCCAATTGCAAGGAACCGGCGCGCCGCGAAACCGATACGCTCGACACGTTTGTCAATTCGAGCTGGTATTTCATCCGCTTTGCCTCGCAGCCCGGCAATATGCCGTTCGACAAGGCCGAGGCCGAGGCTTGGTTGCCCGTCGGCCAGTATATTGGCGGGGTTGAGCACGCCATCCTGCACTTGCTTTACGCCCGGTTCTGGACCCGCGCGCTCCAGCGGATCGGGCGTCTTGACGTCAGCGAGCCATTCAAGGGCCTGTTTACCCAAGGGATGGTCACGCACGAGACATACCGCGCGACCAAGGCCGTCATGAACCTGAAGGGTGATCCCTTCATTCAGGACGGGGTGCCTGTTACCGAATCCTTTTGGGTTGGGCCCGACGAAGTCTTGGAAAAGGATGGCGCCCTCGTCTGGAGCGCCGATGGGTCGCCGATAGAAATCGGTCGTATCGAGAAAATGTCAAAGTCCAAGAAGAATACCGTCGATCCGATGCCGATGTTTGACCAATTCGGGGCTGATGCCGTGCGCTGGTTCATGCTGTCCGACAGCCCACCCGAACGCGACTTACCTTGGAGCGAGGCCGGAATCGAGGGGACATGGCGGTTCGTCAACCGAATCTGGCGGCTATTCGACTCGCTCGGCGCGTCGGGGGGCGAGGACAAGGTGCTCGACAAAATTTTGCACCGCGCCATTGCCGGTATCGGCGCCGATATCGAGGCTTTGGCGTTCAACAAAGCTGTTGCCAAGACCCATGAGCTGGTCAATGCGATTGAAAAAGCCCCACCGTCGGCATCGCGCAACACAGCGGTCCGAACGCTGGCAAAACTGATTTCGCCGATGCTCCCGCATCTTGCCGAGGAAGCATGGGCGCATTTTGGTGAATCCGGGCTGATATCGAAGCAGGCCTGGCCACGCGCCGACCTGTCGCTGCTGGTTGAGGCCAATGCGACGATTGCCATCCAGATCAACGGAAAATTGCGTGAGACGCTTTTGGTTGCAAAAGGCACGGATAAGGCCACGCTTGAGGCGTTGGCATTGGCATCGGACAAGATTATCCGGTCGCTTGCCGGGTCTCGCCCGAAAAAGGTGATTGTTGTTCCCGACAGGTTGGTCAATATCGTCGCATGAAACATCTCCTCTTTATCCCGTTCGTGCTTTTGCTCGGCGCTTGCAGCCTCCGTCCGCTTTATGAAGGCGGTCGATCTGGCGCTGCTGGGCAGATGTTGGGGTCTGTTGACGTGCCGGCGATCGAGGGCAAGGCTGGATGGCTCGTCCGCGATGCGCTCTATGCGCGGCTGGGAACCAAGGGCAGCTCCGGCGCACGCTTTCGGCTTGATGTCGAACTGGATGATAATATCACCGGGTTCGGCGTGCGGCGTGACGATTCGGTAACGCGGGAGCGTCGCACATTGCGTGCACGCTACAGCTTGGTCGATCTGGCCGACAACAAGATGATCCTCGATGCGACGGCGGGATCGGACGTCGGTATTGACGTGGTGAGTTCGGAATATGCAACCGTGGCGGCAGAAAACACCGCGCTGGAAAGATTGTCACAAATTATCGCCGACCAGATTGTCACCCGCATCGCCCTAGCTGCCAAAGGTGGGCCGACGGCCCCGTGAAGGCCAGTCTACAAGATATATCTCGGGCGCTGGACACGCCCAGCCCCGATATCCGGCTGTTCATGCTGTATGGTGGTGATGAATCGGGCTCGGCTGCCCTTGCCAAGCGGTTAGGGCGCGCGATGGGCAGCGGCGCGGAACGGATTGATCTCGACTCTTACACGCTCAAAACTGATCCAGCGCGGCTTGGTGATGAAGCGGCTTCCTTTTCACTTTTTGGTGGCAACCGCTATATCCGTATCCAGCCCGCGACCGAGGAGTGTCTGGCGGCCATCGACGCATGGCTCAATTCTGATGTTGGTGGCTGCCCTGTGGTTGCGGTTGCCGGTGCGATGAAACCAGCGTCTGCTTTGATCAAACTTGCGCTCGCGCATCCGGCCGCACTGGCCCATATCAGCTATCCACTGCGCCCCCAGGATGCGCAGGCGCTGGCCGAAGCGATGGGGCGCGAGGCCGGTCTTCGCCTGTCTCGTGATGCCGCTAGGTTGATCGCCAACGCGGCCGAATTTGATCGATCAATCATGGCCCAGGAAATTGAAAAACTGGCTCTTTTCTTGGACGCAGGCCCCGAACGCCCGGTCGAAGCGAACAGCGATGCGATCGCCGCGATCGGTGCTGACGCCAGCGAAGGTGAATTATCGCGCCTTGTCGAAGCGGTGTTTGAAGGTCGTCCTGATCAGGTTGCACAGGAAATCGTCCGGCTTGGACAGGATGGGACCACCGGCATCCCGTTGCTTCGGGCGGCGGCAAAGCGCGCTTTTCTGCTTACCGGTTTGCGCAGTGACGTCGACGCTGGCGCTTCGCCGGGGGCGGCGGTGAAATCACGCGGAAAAGCGATTTTCTGGAAAGATGAAGCATCAGTCACCCAACAAGTTTCGCGCTGGTCCGCAGCCCGGCTGGCAACCGCCGCGGCGCGCCTGCTGGCAACCGAACGTGCGATCAAATCAGCGGGAAGTCTGGGCGACGGGGCGGCCGAAGTGGAATTGATTGCGATCAGCCGGGTCGCCCAGAGGATGCGTTAAATCCGCTCCCCACTCAGCCGCTGGCAAATCAAATCAAGCTGATCGAGCGACGAATATCCAAGCGTCACCGTGCCGCCCCGCGCTGCGTGGTTGATCCGCACCTTCAGACCAAGCATGTCGCCCAATTGGCGTTCCAGCGCCGCGAGGTCAGGGTCACGTGACGTGGCCGGGGACGTCCTCTGCTTTTCAGCCCCCGGCTTGAATTTTTTCGCCAGCTTTTCGGTTTCACGTACTGACAGATGCCGGTCGATCACTTGGCGCGCGACCCCTTCGGGATCCTCGCATGTCAACAAGGCCCGGGCGTGCCCCATGCTGATATCGCCCGCAACGATCCACCCTAGGACGCGGATAGGCAGGTTTCGCAGCCGGATCAGATTGGCGATATGGCTGCGCGATTTGCCAACGATCTTGCTCAATTCTTCCTGGCTATGGCCATAGTCATCAACCAGCCGTCGGTAGGTTTCTCCCTCTTCGACCGCGTTCAGCTGTTCGCGCTGGATATTTTCAACAAGCGCGATTTCCAAAGCCGTTCGATCGTCAAATTCTCTAATTATTACAGGGACTTGGTGAATGTTTGCGCGCTGCGCCGCCCGCCAGCGTCGTTCGCCTGCGACAATCTGGAAATGCCCCTCCATATCGCGCACGACAATGGGCTGGAGCATGCCGCGTGCCGTGATCGACCGCGCAAGATCATCAAGCGCGGCTTCATCAAAATGCTGGCGTGGCTGATTTGGTAACGGGCGCAGATTGGCGGTCGGCACCATTTTGATCCCGGCAGGCACCTGACCATCGCCGGGCCGCAGCGGGGCCTCCTGTTCGATTTCGCCCATCAGGGCCGAAAGACCACGGCCAAGACCGGACGGGCGGCGCTTTGAAACTGCTGGTCCTGCGTCATCCTCGCTCATGCCGCCACCGCCGCCTTGGGGAGCCGCCCGATCACTTCGCGCGCCAACGCGATATAGGCCTCCGATCCGGCGCACCGATAATCATAGATCAAGGCCGGCAGGCCATGGCTGGGCGCTTCCGAAAGCCGCACATTGCGCGGAATCACCGTTTCAAACACGGCGTTGCCAAGGCAGGATCGCACATCATCGGCCACCTGCTCGGTCAACCGGTTTCGCCGGTCATACATGGTGAGCGCAACCCCGAGGATCGACAAGCCGGGGTTAAACTTCGCCCGAATACGCTCAAACGTCTGAAGGAGCTGGCTAAGTCCCTCCAGCGCGAAAAATTCACATTGCAGCGGAACCAGCAAAGAATGGGCGGCAACCAAGGCATTGATCGTCAACAGCCCAAGCGACGGCGGACAATCAATCAGAACAATGTCCCACCGCCCCGGCGGCACCGCATCAAGTGCCATCGCCAGACGGTGGCTGCGGTGTTCGAAATCAACCAGTTCAATCTCTGCGCCCGACAGATCAACCACGGCCGGAATGATGTCTAGCCGGGGTATTTTTGTGGCAATCATACTTTCAATTATTGTTGCATCGCCTGTGAGCACATCATAGGATGACCGGACCCGCTGCGCCTGTTTGATGCCAAGACCGGTCGATGCATTGCCCTGTGGATCAAGATCAATCAGCAATACCCGCCACCCCGTTGCGGCAAGCGCCGTGGCCAGATTGATCGCCGTTGTCGTCTTGCCGACGCCGCCCTTCTGATTTGCCACCGTAATCCGGATCATCGCGTTCTTTTCCTCTGCACATCCCGTGCGACGATGATGGCCGCTTCCGGGTCCGTGACACTTTGTTCCACGTGAAACATGCCCTGCCATGTTTGTGCGACACTTTCCAGTTCTTCGCGCGCACTTCTTCCCTTGGGTAACAGCCAGACTGTCCCGTTTCCGGAAAAACGGTGCGCAACGTCGAAAAGTTTGGGCAGCGGGGCAAAGGCCCGGGCGCTGATAATCGCCGCTTTTTGGGCGGGCAGCGTTTCCAACCGCCCGCCAAACACGCTGGCATTGGCAAGGCCGAATCGGTCAATCATTTCTTTGAGAAAATCAATCCGCTTGCGCCGCGATTCGACCAAAAGCACCCGACGCGCCGGATCAAGCGCGGCAATGACGATGCCGGGGAAACCCGCGCCGGTGCCAAGGTCCATCCACAGCCCGTTGGGCGCGCCCGTCACCATGGTCAGCAGTTGTGCCGAATCGGCGATGTGACGCGCCCATATATGGTCGATCGTCGCGGCGCTGATCAGGTTTTGGTGTGCGCTTTGTGCAACAACCATGTCTGCGATCCCGCCAAGCAGGTCCATTGTTTCACGTGAAACAT
>JANNWX010000028.1:0-52503 GCA_031409315.1 Sphingomonadales bacterium
GGCGTCGGCATCTTTGGCGGTGGTTTGGGCGCATTGGCGGCAATTATTGCGGCCTTTTCTGCGGCTATGCGCTCAATTTCAGCCTGACGTGCGGCGATCTTTGCGGCGCGTTTTTCCGCTTCGGCGGCGTCGCGCGCTGCCTGCGCCGCGCGACGCTGTGCCATCACGGCTTCGTCAACCGGCGGTTTGCTGCGCAGCTTTTCCAGCGCCTTCTGCTTGGCCTCCGCCGCCAGCTTGATCCGATCCTGAAACCCCGGATCCCTAAACGATGCCATAAACTCTCAATCCTTCTTGTGCGCGACAATTAGCTCTTCGCTCTATTTGGCGCGGGTGGACCATTTGGCGCGATCAATCAAGTCCTGCGCGAAAGCGGTGCGCACGCCGCATCCAGCCAAGCCAGCGCCTCCCCATCAAGTTGCGGACCGACAACTTCCTTGACCCACCCGTGATAGGTGTCGAACCAGCCTAGTTCTTCGCGCGTCATCAGGCTGGTATCGACAAGCACGCGGTCAATCGGCGCGAAGGTCAAGGTTTCAAAACCGAGCATCGGGCCTTCCGCACCTTCGGGGCACCGCGCTTCAACCAGCACAAGGTTTTCGATCCGGATCCCGTATTCACCCGCCTTGTAATATCCCGGCTCGTTTGACAGGAACATGCCTGCGGCCAAAGGTTCATCGGTCCCGGCTTGCCCGCCGGTTGCTGTCCCGATCCGCTGTGGACCTTCATGGACAGACAGAAAGCTGCCGACGCCGTGGCCGGTGCCGTGCGCATAATCAAGGCCAGCCGCCCATAGATATTGGCGGGCGAGCGTATCCAGTTGAAACCCCCGTGTGCCGACCGGAAAGACGGCGCTGGCAAGCGCGATATGCCCTTTCAAGACCCTCGTGAACCTGTCCTTCATCTCGTCACTGGGCTGGCCGGGGCCGATCCAGATTGTCCGGGTGACGTCGGTCGTGCCGTCAAGATATTGCCCACCAGAATCGACCAGATAGATGCTATTGGGTTCAATCTGTCGGTTGGATTCTTCGGACACCTTGTAATGGCAGATCGCGCCATTGGGGCCTGCGCCGGATATCGTGTCAAACGACAGATCAATCAACAGTCCGGTTTCGGCGCGGAAGGCCCGCAATTGGTCCGCTGCCGAAATTTCGGTTTGATGGCCCTTATGCGCTTCGACCGACAGCCAGTGGAGGAACCGTGACAATGCCGCGCCGTCGCGTTTTTGCGCGGCGCGGTGGCCACCCTGTTCGACCGGGTTCTTGATTGCCTTGGGCAGGATTGTCGGATCACGGGTTTCGGTGATGTCCGCGCCGCCCGCCTTGAGCGCGCCAAAAATTGCCACAACCGAGCGATCAGGGTCCACGGCAATCTTCTTGCCCTTCATCGCCGCCAGGGCAGGCGCAAATTCATCACGGTCAAAAAGCCGCACCCCGTTGCCGAGATGCTGGCGCACGGCGTCGTCAACCTTTTCAGGCGCGACATAGAGGTCCGCCGTTGCATCCTTGTGCAAAACCGCAAAACTGAGCGCAACGGGTGTCCGGTCAACATCGGCGCCCCTGATGTTAAACGTCCAAGCAACCGAATCCAGCGCGCTGACGACAGCGGCATCCAGCCCCTTTTCGGTCAGCCAATCGGCCACAATCTGACGTTTTTCTGCCGAAGACTGGCCCGCATATTGATCGGTGTGGACCAGCATTCTGGCCGCAGACGGCAAGGGTTGATCGTTCCAGACCGCGTCAAGCGGATTGCGCGTTACCGCCACCAGTTCGGCCCCGCGCGCGGCCAGCGCCTTTGTTGCCGTTTCGACCCAGCCCTTGGTATGCACCCACGGATCATAGCCGATCCGGCCGCCCTCTGGCGCATGATCCTTGAGCCAGTCACCAATGCTGGTGCCGGGGACGCCCACATATTGCCAATGTTTTCCGTCGACCTGTTCGCGCACCTGAAGCGTATAACGCCCGTCGGTGAAGATTGCCGCCTCTTGCGACAGGACGACGGCTGACCCGGCCGATCCGCCAAAACCCGTCAGCCACGCCAGCCTTTGCGCGTAGGAGCCGACATATTCGGACATATGTTCATCGCAAATCGGCACCACAAAACCGTCAAGCCGGTCTTTTTTGAGTTGTACGCGCAAGGCGTCGAGGCGGGCTTCATAGGTGGACATTGTTCAAAATCTCTTATTCCGGATTATTGCAACATATGACGGGCATGGCGAGAGGGGAAGGGGGCCAGCCTATATATGCGTTCCAGCCAAGCAAATCTTACCGCCTAGTCCTTACGATAGCTGCGGCGGCAATCGCTTTGCGACCCAGTCATTCGCCTGCATATAGCTATGGCCTAGCTGAAGGCACGCAAGTTCCTTTTGAACCGGCGCAACAATCTGGATGCCGATTGGCAATCCTGCTGCGTTAAAGCCCGAAGGCACCGCCAAAGCCGGACAACCGGACATCGTGATCAGGAAATTGCCCTTTTGCCATTCGTGGTAAGTGTTCATTTTTACATCGCCAATGGCGTGCGGCCAATCAAGCTCGGCATCAAACGGGAAGACTTGCGCAGCGGGTGTGACGAGATAGTCGAAACGCTGGAACAGGCGACGGATCGCACCATAAAATTGCGTTCTCACAGCCGATGCCGCCCTGATATCAAATGCCGAAAGCGCAAGGCCGCTCTCCACCTCAAAAATCGCTTCCGGTTTGAGTTGAACGCGCTTCACCGGATCGTTGTAGAGGTCAAGAATCCCGCTACCGGCCAACCATCCGCGAAGCTTGAGCAGCGCATCCCACACCGGACCAAGCGGGATATCCACCTTGGCATCCTCGACGATGCAGCCCATCGCCTCGAACGTCTTGAGCGACGCGCGGCAGAGATCGAGCACGCCGGCTTCGCACGGCGTAAACCCGCCGAAATCGCCCAGCCAGCCGATCCTCTTGCCCTTCATATCCGCTGACAATTGGCCGCTCAAATCCAGTCCTGCGCCCTCTGATGATAAAGGTGCGCGGCTGTCAAAGCCACTCTGCACCTGCAGCAGCAAGGCCAAATCGGCCATCGTACGCGCCATAGGCCCGCTGACGGCCATCCCTGGCGTCCATATGTCGCCGCCGATCGTGGGCACACGCCCAAAACTCGGACGGAAACCCAGTACATTGTTCCACGCCGCCGGATTGCGCAGGCTACCGCCAAAATCGCTGCCGTCAACCAGCGGCACCATGCGTAGTGCCAATGCGACCGCGCCGCCGCCGGTGCTGCCGCCTGCTGATCGGGAAAGATCATAGGGATTTAATGTGGTGCCATAGACTCGGTTGTACGTGTGCGATCCCAGCCCGAACTCAGGCGAATTGGACATGCCGATGAAAATTGCGCCCACCTGCCGCAACCGTTCGGCCATCAGGCTATCGACAGCGGGAACAAAATCGCGAAAGATCGGAGAGCCTTGGGTCGAGACAATGCCTTTGACAGGCTGCAAATCCTTGGGTGCATGCGGGAAGCCGTGGAGCGGGCCGAGCCACTCGCCGCGCTTCGCCTGATCGTCGCGCTCTCCCGCCTGTTTCAGCAACGATGCGCGATCCTGCAGCGCGACAATTGCGTTGACGACTGAATTATGCCGGTCGATCTGGTCCAGATAGGCCGACATCACCTCGACGCAAGAAACCTGGCGAGACCGGATCGTTGTGGCTAGCGTGACCGCATTCATCATGACTATGTTCGATGGCTCGGCGGGCTTTGCGAGCGTGGCCAGTGCAGCATTTGGAGTGGTCGCAAGTGCGGCCGCTGCCCCACCTGTCAGCCCGAGCATATGTCGGCGCGTCAATTCGCGGTCGCCCGCATTCAAGGCGGTCATGGCGAGTTCCCCTCTACCAGTCAGGATGACACTGATTGGCCGGGGCGGCAAGGCAACAAATCCTGTTCAGGACATAGCTGGAAACAGTTGCCGGTTGTGCTCTGACTATTCGTCTTTGCCCTGTCCAAACCACATCGCCCGCAGGACATTATCCCTGCGCCGGTCGTGATGATAGAATGCCGCAAAAATGTGGATGCTGACCAAGGCCAGCAGGAACCAGGCCAAACCGAAATGGATCCAATAGAAAGGCCCGACCAGCGCCTTTGTTTTCGGAATAATCCCGGGAATCGTGAACAGCCCGAAAAATTTGGTCGGGCTGCCAAAGGCCGAAGAGGCGATCCAGCCCGTCACCGGCACGATGAGCATCAAAGCATAGAGGCTGTGATGGGTCGCCTTTGATGCCTTGTCTTCAAGCGGGGTAAGCGGCGCTGTAACAGGCTTTGGATTGCAGAGTTTCCAGATCAACCGGCCAAATGCCAGCGCGAGCGCGATCAGCCCGAGCGCCTTGTGCCAGTGGATATAGGTGATGAAAAACAGCGGTCCCGATTTGAACCACGGCATGCTGCCATTCACATGCAGCACGAAAATCGACGTGCCTATAATCATGGCCGCCATGACCCAGTGAAACAGCTTCGTTCCGGTTCCCCACTGGGTCGGGCTGTTACGAAGGGCCATGGCGGCAATCCCGATCAGAATTTATACGCGAGGGTCATGCCAAATTGCTGCTTGCGCGGTGCGGAAACGGCGAAGTCGCGGAAGAAGGTTGTCTGGTTAAGCCCGGTCAGCGGATTGACGCGGCGCAGCAGACGGTTGAAATCGAGCAATCGGGTCACGACCAACGGGGTTTTGTCGTTCAATAAATTGCGCGCAAACAAGGTCAGGCTCCATTCGTCGCGTTCAAGCCCAAGGCTGACGTTAAGATTATAGCTGTCGCCAGT
This sequence comes from Sphingomonadales bacterium, assembly GCA_031409315.1. Lineage (GTDB taxonomy): Bacteria > Pseudomonadota > Alphaproteobacteria > Sphingomonadales > Sphingomonadaceae > Aquisediminimonas. The sequence continues at coordinate 4,777 of JANNWX010000028.1, forward strand.
GTGGTTGAGATTATCGACCTGGCTGTACCGTTTCGATTCGTAGGCCAGATCGCCGCGTGCGAAAAATTCCGTCCGGCTTGACACCGGCAGCGTCACTTGCGCGGTCGCGATGAACTGGTGCGTTGGTGTTTGTGGCAAACGGTTGCCGCTGACATCGCCTTCCAGCTTGTCAAGATCGGCCGGATTGCGGGTATCGTTGGTTAAAAATCCCGGGCGGCCGTCTGTGTCATAAATGTCTTCGGTCGTGTCATCGTAAAATTCGGTGAAACGCGCATCGACATAGGTATAGCCGAACCGCAGATACAGCCAGTTTGCGGGCTTGCCCGAAACATCCACTTCAAACCCTTTGATTTCCGAAGAGCCGGCATTCTGGATGAACACGACGCTGTTCGGCGTGCCGTTGGTGCGGGTGTAGGATTCGCCGCGGCTCAATTGCTGGCTCGACCAGTCGGTGAAGAAACCGGCAGCGGAAAAATTGACCCGGCGGCCAAGCTTGCCTTTGACGCCCAATTCATAACTCCACGCCGTTTCTTCGTCGAACACGTCAAAACCAGCGGCCGTGAAGGTTGCAATATCAGCGGCGACGGCATCAACCGGGAACGAATTAAATCCGCCTGGCTTGTTGCCCTTGGCGCCGGTTGCATAGACGGTCAGATCAGAATTGGCCTGATACCGCAGCGTGAAGCGCGGCAAGAACGCGCTGAATTTGACTTCGCGTTGGCCGGTAACGGCGGGCGGCGGCGCGTCATTCGTGCCGACAGCTGCAAGATTTTCGGTCGACCCCAAAATCCGTTCAGACTGATAGCGGGCCTCGGCCCCAACCGTCAGCTTTTCGCCGATATCCGCTTCGAGCATCCCGAAGACCGATTTCGACCGCACACCATCATCGCTGTCAAACGTCCGGCGGGTTTTGTTGGTATTGGTAAATTGAAAACCAGCGCGCTGATCATCGCGGTAATAATAACCACCGAAAAGCCCACGAATGGGCTTGTCTTGCGGGCTGAGGATTTTCAGTTCTTGACTGAAATCCTGCGACCGTGACTGATCGACCGAATAGGCTGCATTGGTGCTGGGCAGCAATGTATTATCCTGACCGGTGACCGAATTGTTGCGGTTCATCGCGGTGATCGAAACGACGCTCCATCCCGAATCGGTCTTGGCGGTCATGGCCAGACTGGTCCGCAAAAACTTGCGGTCAAGCCCGTGATACCCTTCGGCTTCAATCTCATTATTATTATAGGAATAGGACGGCAGAATTTCGATTTCGCCACAGAAAAACCCGCGCCGCGCAGTTGGGGTGGTCGGGAACGGAATGGTCGTGGTGATTGGTGGGGCAAAGCAGTTATTCTTGGCCGATCCTTGGAATCCGTAAACATAGCCTTTGTCCTGATCCTTGGTCAGGCCGATGCTGGCAATGGCTTCAAAATTCGGGCTGGGCGTGAACAGCAGGCGCGCGCCGTAATTCTGGCTACGCTGCGCTCCGTGATCACGGACACCGGTATCGCCGTTCACATAATCGCCACCAAAATTATAATAGCGGGCGTTGATTTCCGCCTTTAGGACATCCTTGATGATCGCGCCTGAGACATAGCCGGACACTTCACCATGATGATATTCGGCAACTGTCAGCTTGACCCGCCCGGACAATTCATTGGTTGGCTTGCGCGTGACATAGCTGACCGCACCGGAAAAAGTCTGGCGGCCAAACAACGCCGATTGCGGGCCTTTGATAACCTCAACCCGTTCGATATTCTCAAGCTGGTAGCTGGCGATGTTGTCCGACACAAAAACGCCGTCGACAAAGAAGGCCGCATTGGGCGCGCCGACAACCGATGACATGCCGCGAATGGAAGGGCGCACGCCCGCGCCGCCGCCGCCGCCAGTGCGGCCAAAGCCCTGCCGATAGGAAAAGCCAGGGGTTTGCGCGGCAAGATCGGACACGTTGAGCAGCTTGGCTTTGTCAATCGCCTCCGCCCCGACCACGGAAATGGTGAGCGGCACATCCTGCAAATTTTCCTCGCGTTTACGCGCGGTGACGATGATCACGCCGTCTTCAGACGCCTCTTCGTCGGCCGCAGTGGCTGACGTTTGTGCATAAGCTGGCATTGCAGAGCCAGCGAACAGGGCAAGCATGATGAGTTTTGATGTGGCGCGCATAGAATTCCTCCAGATTATCCCGTATTCCATCGGGTTGCCTTCCGCTTAACAATTTGTCCGGACAAATTCAAGCCAAAGATTTGCGTCTTGCGAACCATCTATGCAAGAGAGGCGACACTGATCTTCATCCTGTTTGTGGCGCAATTGGTCTGCGCTGTCGCCGCTCGCTTCTGCCCGGAAAGTATCCATGCCCCATTCTGCCAAGCCCCCCGTCGCTGCACAGCGGCCACACTGTTCAACACACCACGAAATCACGATTGCGGACCCTTATTTCTGGCTGAAGGACCCGGCCTATCCCACCGTCGAAGATGCCGATATTCTGGCTTATCTGAACGCCGAAAATGCCTATTTCGAAACGCAGATGCAGCCGCAAGCGGCGCTTGTCGAAACCCTGTTCCAGGAAATCAAAGGTCGGCTGAAAGAAGATGAATCCTCCGTTCCACAAAAGGACGGGAACTATCTTTACTGGCGCAAATTTGAACACGGCGCGCAGTATAAGCAGTGGATGCGCAAGCTTATCCGGAGCGAAGTCGAAGGGGGCGGTGCGGATGAAATCATCCTAGATGAAGCCGCGCTTGCCAAGGACAAGGATTATTTCCGGCTAGGCGGGCTTGCGATCAGCAACGATGACCGGCTCATGGCCTATGCGACCGACACCGACGGATCGGAACGCTTCACCGTGCGCATCCGCGACCTGACAACCGGCACCGACCTGCCGGATGTGATCGAAGGAACGCTGGGCGGCTATGTCTGGTCAAAGGATGGCGCATCCTTGCTCTACGGTCTTGCCAACGACAATTGGCGGACCGACCGGATCAAACTGCACCGGCTTGGCACGTCTGCCGCGCAAGATGTTGTCCTCTATAAGGAGGCAGACCAAGGGTTTCAGGTCGGGGTCGGGATGACCCATTCGGAAAAATATATCGTCATCGCCACCGGCGACAATGTGACCAGCGAGGTGCGGCTCTATCCGGCGGATAACCCGATGGCCGATCCCATAATCGTGCGCCCGCGCGCGGCCGGAGTGGAATATGATGTGGAAGAGCATAGCGGCATTTTGTTCATTCACACCAATGATACCAGCACCAATTTCCGCCTCGTTACAGCGACGGTTGACAATCCGAGTGAATGGACCGAGCGAATTGCGCCGTCCCAATCCTTCTATATGACGGGCGTCACCACCTTTGCCGATTTCTTCGTCGTTGAGGGCCGCGACAACGGCCTCGATCAGATCGAAATCCACGAATATGCCGGTGGCGCGCCGAAACGGATCCCGTTTCCCGAGGCAAGCTACGTCGCCGGACTGGATGAAAATCCGGAATATAAAGTGTCAACGCTGCGCCTGTCCTATGAATCGATGGTCACGCCCGACACCGTATTTGACTATGACGTCCCAACCGGAAAACTGGCAACGCTCAAGGTGCAGGAAATTCCCTCGGGCTATGATGCCAGCCACTATGCCACCGAGCGGGTGGAAATCTCCGCGCGTGACGGAACCAAGGTGCCGGTGTCGGTCGTTTATAAAAAAGGGTTCAGCAAGGACGGCAACGGGCCGCTCTACCTCTATGCCTACGGCGCTTACGGCTATGCGGTCCCGCCGGGATTTTCAACGCTGCGGCTCTCGCTGCTTGATCGCGGCTTTGCCTATGCCATTGCCCATATCCGGGGCGGCGATGATCTGGGCCAGCAATGGTATCTCGACGGAAAACTCGACAAACGCACCAATACGTTCAACGATTTCGTCGATAGCGCGAAGGGCCTGATTGACCTCGGCTTTGCCAAACCGGGACGGATCGTCGCTGCGGGCGGCTCGGCAGGCGGCGAATTGATGGGCGTGGTCGCCAACACCAATCCCGAACTGTGGGGTGCGCTCGCCGCCCATGTGCCCTTCGTCGATGTGCTGAACACGATGCTCGACGACAGCCTGCCGCTGACGCCGGGCGAATGGCCCGAATGGGGCAACCCGGTCACTGACAAAGCCGCGTTTGATCTGATCCGCAGCTATTCGCCTTATGATCAGGTGAAGGCCAAGAACTATCCGCCGATGTTCGTGACAGCGGGCCTCAACGACCCCCGCGTCACATACTGGGAACCCGCCAAATGGGTCGCCAAACTGCGAGAGTATAAGACGGACAAAAACGTGCTGTTGCTCAAAACCAACATGGGCGCGGGCCACGGCGGCAAATCCGGTCGATTTGACTCGTTGCGCGAAGATGCCGAAGAATTTACCTTCTTCCTGTGGCAATTGGGGATGATGGATTGAATCACTTCACCCTTACCATCACCCCTGCCGCCGCCGATATTGACGAACTCGGCCATGTCAACAATGCCGTGTGGGTGCGGTGGATGGAGGGTGTGGCGACGGCGCATTGGGGCGCGGTGGCCACGCCCGCGCATATTGCCGCCTATGTCTGGGTCGTCGTGCGGCACGAGATTGATTATACGGGCAATGTGACACTGGGCGAAACGGTGACTGCGCGAACGTGGATCAGCGAGCCTCCCAAAGGTGCGCGGTTCAACCGCAACATGGAATTCACCGGACCCGACGGCAAGGTGAAGGTGAAGAGCATCACCACATGGGCTTTGATGGACCGGGCAAGCGGACGGATTGCGCGCGTGCCCAAAGCGGTTTCAGACCCCTTTTTTTAGGACAGGCGCTATGATCATCATCACCGGATCGGTGCTCACCAAGCCTGAAACCCATAGCGAACTGGTCGCACTCTGCATCCAGCATAGCGCCCGTTCCCGTGCTGAGCCCGGTTGCATCGCCCACAATGTTCACGTCGATTGCGAAAACCCGGCGCGGCTGGTGTTTTTGGAGCAATGGGCCGACGCCGCAGCGGTCAGGGAGCACTTTGCGGTGCCCGAATCTGGTGGCTTTGTGAAAAAGATCGCGAGCCTTGCTGCCGCTTCACCCGAAATGGCGTTGTTTTCGGCGGACGCTTTACCGGTGAAGGCGCTCGCTACCCGTTCGTAAGCGCCAGCCGGATCGTGTCAGCAATCCGGTAACCGCCCAGCGCCACTCGCCTTTCTGCCACCCTTTGCATCACCCGTGCATAGCTTTGCGAAACCGCAGGTGCCTTGGCTGGTTCTGGTGAGGCATGGACAAAGGCACCGCTGTAAGCACCGATCCGGGCCAGAATCATGCTTTCATCTAGCCAGGTTGAGAAACGGAGTTGCGCGCTGCTTTTGCTGGACAATTCGGGCAGGCGGGCGCGCGGCCACAAAGTCTGGAGCCTTCCTGACCAATAGGCCGATGTCGCATTGGCGCCGCCGGGCTGGTCAAGCATCTTGTCCCAAAACTGGTGGAGATCAACCGGCGCACCGCCCTGTGTCCGCCGCACGAAACCCAATTGACCGGCCCGGTCCGTCTTGGGAAAATCCGATGACATCCGGTGCCCGGCATGCAGGGGCTGCTGAATGTCGCCAACAATATGCAATATCCAGCCCAGCGCGACCGCGCGTGCGGCCATCGGCGCCTTCGCATCAGCCAAAGTCCGATAATTTTCGTCAAATCCCGCGCGCGCGCTGCCGTTGCGGAAAGGCCAGATCGCCGTCCAGCCGGAGACGACCCGTAATTCATAATGCCATTCGGGGCGGTCAAAGCTGGAACCGCGAATATCGTCGGGCCAGCGCGCCAGCCATTCAAAAACAGCGCGTGTTCGTGCGGCCCCGCTCTGCTTTCCGGCATGGGCGGCCAGTTTGGCATAGTCCGGGTGGGCGGCAATGATCCGGACCAGCTCGGAAAGAAGGGCGGGATCAGACCGGGCCAGATCATCAAACGCAATGGCCCCGGTGGTCATATGCGTTTCTTCGGACCAGCCAAAGGCGGGTTGGGCGATCACCAACAAAGCAGCAGGGATCAGTGCGGCAAGAATTTTTTTCATGGCGTCGATGTTCAACGATTTGGTGTCGTTGGCAAGCCCTGATGCGCGGGGGTCTCACGAAATGCGGATTTCATTGGCGGGGCTTATGATCTAAGCGGCCCTGATGCCACCCCTTGCCCCCGCCGATCCTGATACGCCAAGCCCCGAATTTTCGGTCATGCGCCGTTTTTTGCCCTATCTTTGGCCCAAGGACATGCCCGGCCTGCGCATCCGGATTGTTATCGCCTTGCTGCTGGTGCTTGTATCGAAGAGCGTGCAGCTGAGTATGGGATTTTTCTACGGCGCGGCTGTCAACAAGATGGCGCCGGGGATGGAGGCCGCCGCCGGATTGGCGATGGCGCTGGTCGCGGCTTATGCTGGCGCGCGCTTTGCCGGGGTGCTGTTTGACAATCTGCGTAACACGGTGTTCGAACGGGTCGGGCAGGATGCGACGCGGCGCTTGGCAGAAAATGTGTTTTCGCACCTGCACAATCTGTCGATGCGGTTCCACATGAACCGGCGGACCGGTGCGGTCACCAAGGTGATCGAGCGCGGAACCAAGAGCATCGATATCATGCTCTATTTCCTGCTTTTCAACATTGCCCCGACGATCATCGAACTGACTGCCGTCACGATCATTTTCTGGACGAAATTTGGCGTCGGATTGGTGGTGGCGACGTTGGTGATGGTGGTCACTTATATCGCCTTTACCCAGCGCGTGACCGATTGGCGCAACAAACTGCGCGAGGAAATGAACGATCTTGATACGCAAACCGTTGCCCGCTCGGTTGATAGTCTGCTCAACTATGAAACGGTCAAATATTTCAACGCTGAACAGCGCGAGGCCGACTATTACGGCCGGGTTGCAAGCAAATATGCGGCCGCCGCGATCAAATCGGAAAATTCTCTTGCCTGGCTCAATGTTGGCCAGTCGCTGGTCACCAATCTGATGATGGCAGGGGCAATGGCCTATAGCGTCTGGGGCTGGTCGAAGGGGGAATTTTCCACCGGCGATGTTGTGCTGGTCAATACTTTGCTGGCCCAGTTGTTCCGGCCGCTTGATATGCTCGGGATGGTCTACCGCACCATTCGCCAAGGACTGACCGATATGGAGGCGATGTTCGCCCTGATCGACACCCCGCCAGAAATTGTCGACAAACCGGATGCGCCCGCGCTTGTTGTTGGCAAAGGTGCCTTGGTGTTTGAGGATGTGGCCTTTGGCTATGATCCCGACAGGCAGATATTGAACGGCGTCAGTTTCGCCATTCCACCGGGCGGCACGCTGGCGGTCGTTGGCCCATCGGGTGCTGGAAAATCGACGATTGCTCGGTTGCTCTACCGCTTTTACGATGTCACTGGCGGCAAAATCATGATCGACGGGCAGGATTTACGTGACGTGACACAGGCCAGCCTGCGGGCGAACATCGGCATCGTGCCGCAAGATACGGTGCTGTTCAATGACACGATTGGTTATAATATCGGCTATGGCCGGGCCGGCGCGACCCAAGCTGAAATCGAGGGTGCAGCACGCGGCGCAGCGATCCACAGCTTCATTGCCAGCCTTCCCGAACAATATGAATCCAAGGTCGGCGAACGCGGACTGAAACTCTCGGGCGGTGAAAAACAGCGGGTGGCGATTGCCCGGACTTTGCTCAAAGACCCGCCGATCCTGATCCTTGATGAGGCAACAAGCGCACTCGACAGCCGGACCGAAGGGGAAATTCAGGCAACGCTGGACCGCGTTGTGGAAAAGCGCACGACGATCATCATCGCCCACCGACTGTCGACGATTGTAGATGCCGACGAAATTGTCGTTATCGATGCCGGTTGCGTCGCAGAACGCGGCACCCATGTGAAGCTCCTGCGAAAAAATGGCCTTTACGCAGAAATGTGGGCGCGACAACAGGCGGAACGCGAGGAGAATGTCATTGCCGCTGAGTGAGCCGAGACAACCAACCCGATTCGCCCTTGATTGCGCGCGCTGCCCGGTTGCAAACTAGGCGGCCTGTGCGGTGTTATCGCAAGCAGAAAAAGAGGACTTGGCTTGCCTCGGGTCTGGCAAAATCGTGCAGCGCGGTGCGGTCATCTTTGCAGCGGGGTCAGCCGAAACAGCCTGTGCAACCTTGCTGTCAGGCATGCTCAAAGTGGTCCGGCATGACCGGGACGGTACCGAAACGATCGTCGCATTGATCCATCCGGCGGGCTTCACAGGAGAACTTTTTTCACCGTTTCAGCAATATGATGTCGTCGCGCTGACAGCCAGTCGGCTGTGTGTGTTCATCCGGTCGGATTTCAAAGCGGCGGTGGCCCGCTATCCTGCCCTTGCCAATGCCTTGTTGCAGCGGGCTTCGGATGATTTATCGGAGGCGAGGCGGCTGATCGCGCTTACTGGCCACAAAAAGGCTGCGGCACGATTGGCCGGACTCATTCTGGATTTCGCAAATGCCGCAAGCAAATCGCCATGCCACCCCGCAGACACAATCGACATTCCCTTGCCGCGCGCAGACATAGCAAACATGCTTGGGCTGACAATCGAGACAGTCAGCCGCCAGATGACCCGCCTGTTCGCCAGCGGCGTCATCACACGCACTGGCCCCCGATCATTGCATATCAACGATCTAGAAAGGCTCAAGTCGATTGCGGATTAGGGTCTAATAGAATTGCGCGATCACGGCTACCGAAACACCCCAAAACAAGATCAGGACGGGCAGAATGAATATCTGAACCATGGCTTCTTTTGCTGTGAGGTGCCCTGTTGCACAATTTAGCCCCCGGTCAAAAAAGTGCCCAAGCCCCTCAGGCCGATCTTGGTGAGCCGGTTTCATCGTTGCCCAGAGGGCGCAAAGACCAAATAGCAGGATGATATAGATGGCCGAAATAACCATCGGCAGAATCATCTCCCGACTTTGAAAGCCAATGGCCATCACGCAGAGGAATGCCAGATAGGCAACGACCGTCAGGCCATGCAGGATCGGTGGCAAATCAAAATGGCGTGTCACTGCGCCGCCGTTCGTTTCGCTGGACGCCTCGGCATCAATCATGTCTAAAAACTGGCTCGTTGGAAATTGCAGCGTCATCTTATCCTCCTGAAATCATCTGCAATCCCTGACCGCAAAACCGGGCCTGATCATTGACAATTGTCAAATTGATCAAAGTCGTTCAGGCGGATCGCCATGCCCAACACTGATACAATCGGCCCCCCGTTACATATTTTGCGGACGACATTCGGCTTTCCAGGCTTTCGCGGGGTGCAGGAACAGGTTGTGGACCGCGTTTTGGGCGGCGAAAGGACGCTCGCGGTGATGCCAACAGGATCTGGCAAATCGCTCTGCTATCAATTGCCCGCGCTGGCGCTGGCGGGGACATGCATCGTCATCTCCCCTCTGATTGCACTGATGCATGATCAGATGCGCGCCGCCGACGCGATTGGCATCCTCGCCGCCACTTTGACCTCGGTCGATACCAACCGGGACGAGACGCTGGCGCGGTTCCGTGCTGGCGCGCTGGATTTGCTGTATGCCGCACCAGAACGGGCATCCGGCCACGAATTCAGGGGCTTGTTGCGGGAATCGAAAATCGCGCTGTTTGCGATTGATGAGGCGCACTGTGTGTCCGAATGGGGCCATGATTTCCGACCGGATTACCGGTTACTACGGCCACTGATGGATGATTTCCCAGACGTCCCCCGGCTCGCGCTGACCGCAACCGCCGACGCCCATACCCGCGGCGATATTCTTGCCCAGCTTGGGATTCCAGTGTCCGGAATGATTGTCGCGGGATTTGACCGACCCAACATCCGTTATGCAATTTCGACGCGCCAAGGAACGGCTGCGCAGATTGCCGAACTGGTTACGGCAACGCCGGGCCCCGGCATTGTCTATGCGCAGACCCGCGTCGGCACCGAAAAACTGGCCGCACAGCTTGCAAAGACTGGGCGGCCAACCCGCGCCTATCATGCCGGGCTTGCGCCTGAGATTCGCGCTCGCAATCAGGCCGATTTTGTAGCGAGCGAAGATATGGTGATGGTCGCCACCGTCGCCTTTGGCATGGGGATCGACAAGCCCGACGTCCGCTTTGTCGCCCATGCCGGACTGCCCAAATCCATCGAGGCCTTCTATCAGGAAACCGGGAGAGCGGGTCGGGACGGCGATCCGGCGGTCGCGCATCTTTTCTGGGGGGCAGAGGATTTTGCCAAGGCACGCCAGCGTCTGACCGAGGTCGAAACCACGCGGCTGCCAGGTGAACGGGCACGCCTGTCGGCGCTTGGGGCGCTTGTGGAAACCGGCGGATGCAGGCGCGCCATTTTGTTGCGTCATTTTGGTGAGACGCCGCCCGAACAATGCGGCAATTGCGACAATTGCCTAAACGCACCGGCATCGGTTGATGCGAGCGAGACGGCACGCAAATTCCTGTCTGCGGTGTTCCGTACGGGCCAGAGTTTTGGCGTCGGACATCTTGAGATCGTGTTAAAGGGCCAAGCCGACGAACGCGCCGTCAAACTGGGTCATGACCAATTATCGGTATTTGGGATTGTCGACGATGCCGAAGCCGCGCTGATCAAGCCCGTCGCACGCGCGCTTCTGCTCCGCGATGCGCTGCGACCCAACGAACATGGCGGTTTGATGTTTGGACCTGAGGCCAAAGCGATCCTCAAAGGTAACCAATCTGTCCATCTGGTCATTCCCCCGAAGCAAGACCGCCGCCGCAAGCGCGGATCGACGCCCAATCCGGTTGGCAGTCCACTTTTTGAAGCCTTGCGGGCGTGTCGGCGTGTGCTGGCCGAAGAAGCTGGCGTTCCCCCTTATGTCATTTTCCACGACGCAACCCTGCGCCAGATGGCCGAGGAACGTCCGGATAGTCGGTCAGGCATGGGGCAAATTTCAGGCGTCGGCACACGCAAGTTAGAAGCCTATGGCGATGCGTTTCTGGCTGTTCTAAGAGACTATCGGGAGGGCGCGGCCTGATGTTTCGCAGATTGGATCACGGCATCATGGTTGCGCCGCAAATCAGCTTGGAAGCCGTAACGGCAGCCGCCGCGCAAGGCGTGATGCTCATCATCAACAATCGCCCCGAAGGCGAATCGGATGACCAGACGTCCGGACCCGATATTGCCGCAGCGGCCCGCGACGCCGGGCTTGATTATGTCGCTATTCCAATCACCCATGCTGGTTTTAGCCGGCCGCAAATCGACGCCATGGCCGCTGCACTCGCCGCAGCCGAGGGTGTTGTGCTGGCTTATTGCCGGTCAGGCACCCGATCGACCCTGCTGTGGGCGTTGGCGCGCGCGCAAAGCGGCGACAATGCCGACACGCTGGCTGAAAAAGCGGCGGCAGCAGGCTATGATCTGACGCCCGTCCGCGCGATGATGGATATGCTGGCGGGCCGCGCATGAATGAAGCCATCCAATTCGCCCTATCGCTTGTCAGCGTCTTTGTGCTGGCCGGGATCGCCTATTGGATGAAGCTAGGCGGCGACGTGCGTATCCGTGATGCAAACCATGCCCGATCGATTGCGGGTGAGGCGGTGTTCGGATTTGATCCTGTGGGCATCGCGCTTGATCGCGCCGGGATTGGCGCATTGTTGAAAGATGTGACCGGTCGTCAGATGCTGATCCGACGGCACGGCGCGCATTTCGTCGGCCGATTGCTGGACGACAGAATAGTGGCAAGGCTCGACCAGAATTTTCTGACCATCGGCACCGGCGAAAAATCATTTGGCGCGATCACCCTCAATCTGGGCGATCAGGCGCAATATTGGGCCGCAGGATTAAGGCATTTGCATCATGGATAAATTGCCCAACCCGGTTGATTTTGCAGTTCCCTTTTTCATCCTGCTGATCGTGATCGAGATGATCTGGGCCAAACGGCGTTCACCCGAGAAATATGAACCAAAAGACACGCTGACATCCCTCTTATTTGGTGTCGGCAGTTCGGTTGCCGGATTGTTACTCGGTGGTCTTGCGGTCGGGTTTGCTCTCTGGGCATTTGAATTCCGAATTGCCACCATTCCCTTCGTTTGGTGGGCATGGATCACCTGCTTCGTTCTGGATGATTTCTTCTATTATATCTTCCACCGCGCCGCGCACCGGGTGCGCTGGTTCTGGGCGAGCCATGTCAACCATCATTCAAGCCAGCATTACAATCTGTCGACAGCGCTGCGCCAGACATGGACGGGCGTGATTTCGCTCAGTTTTATCTTTCGCCTGCCGCTGGTGTTCATCGGATTTGACCCAAGGATGATCCTGTTTGTCGGCGCGGTGAACCTGATTTACCAATTCTGGATTCATACCGAAGCCATCGGACGCATGCCGAAATGGTTTGAAGCGGTGATGAACACACCTAGCCACCACCGCGTCCACCACGCAACCAACCCGCGCTATCTGGACCGGAATTATGCCGGGGTGTTCATCATCTGGGATAAAATGTTCGGGACATTCACATCCGAGGTTGAGGATGAACAGATCCGCTATGGGATTGTAAAACAGCTCGGCACATTCAATCTACTCTATAGTGTATTTCACGAATGGATCGGCATCGCCCGTGACCTTTGGAGCGCGCCGTGGAAGCATAAGCTGGACTATGTCTGGCGCCCGCCGGGCTGGACCCATGACGGCAGCCGGGAAACCAGCGACACGATCAGAACAAGATGGATGGACAGTCAGAATGGATGAATTTGACATCATTGTCGTTGGCGGTGGTTCCGGCGGTAGTGCCGTGGCTGGCCGGTTAAGCGAAGACGGAAAATATTCGGTCTGTCTGGTTGAGGCGGGGGGAAGCAACACCGGATACCGCACCATCGTTCCCAGCTTTGTTGCGTTTCAGACCGACAAGACCGCCTTGAAATTCGATACCGTGCCGCAGCAGGGATTGAACGGACGGCTAGGGTTTCAGCCGCGTGGACGTGGGCTGGGCGGGACGAGCGCCGTCAACGGCATGGTCTATATTCGTGGCAATGCGTGGGACTATGACAATTGGGCAGCGCTGGGCTGCAATGGCTGGGCGTGGGCCGATGTCCTTCCCTATTTCAAACGGTCCGAGCGCAATATCCGCGGCGGCGACGATTTGCACGGCGGCGATGGCCCGCTGTGGGTGAGTGAACAAGTGTCGCCATATCAAGGGACGATCGAATTTGTCGAGGCGGCAGCCTCTCTCCAGATCCCGCGCAACAATGATTTCAATGGCGAACGGCAGGACGGTGTTGGCCTGTATCAAGTGACCCAGAAAGGCGGCGAACGCTGGTCTGCATCGCGCGCCTATGTGGAGCCCAACCGCGACAGATTGAACATCATCACGGACGTAACAGTCCAAAGGGTGCTGTTTGAAAATGGCAAAGCGTCCGGCATTGTTTATTCCAAGGGCCGCAAGACCGGGCAACTGCGCGCAAAACGTGCTGTCGTCCTGTGTGGCGGCGCATTCGGGACGCCGCAACTGCTGATGCTGTCGGGCATCGGCCCCGCCGATCATCTGCGCGAGCATGGCATCGACGTGGTGGTCGATCGTCCAGCGGTCGGCAGCGATTTGCAGGACCATGTCGATTATTCGATTGTCTTTGAATGCGATGACACCAGCTTCATGGGCCAGACGCTTGTCGGTCTCAAGAATTCGGCCAAGGCAGTAGTGCAGTGGTTTTACAACCGGTCGGGTAAAATGACGAGCAACTTTGCCGAAGGCGGCGGCTTCGTCACCGTCGATCCTGCGTCTCCCGCGCCCGACATTCAGTTCCACTTCTTCCCGGTTGCGCTCGAAGACCATGGGCGCACCATAGTGAAGTCGCATGGTTTCAGCCTGCACGTCTGTGTGCTTCGCCCGCACAGCCGGGGAACGGTGCGGCTCGCATCAACCGATGCGGCGGCAGCGCCGCTGATTGATCCGAATTTCCTGTCGGACGACCGCGACATGGATCTGCTGAAAATGGGCATCAAGCTCGGCTATCGGATCATGGAAGCGCCGCCTCTCAGCAATTATCAAGGACGCGACCGTAATCCAGTCAACCTCGGAGAAGATGCAGCTCTCGAGACAAAGGTCCGCGAGCGCGCCGACACCATTTATCACCCCGTCGGCACCGCGCGCATGGGATCAGACGACAATGCGGTGTGCGATCCCCAATTGCGGGTGCGCGGCGTTACCGGCCTTTATGTCGCCGATGCCAGCGTGATGCCCCGCCTGATTTCGGGCAATACCAACGCGCCGTCGATGATGATCGGCGAACGCTGCGCCGATTTCATCAAGGCTGATCTGGGCTGACCCCTTCCCTGACCCGTTTGAGGCGGGTGCGAACCAGCCACGGCACCCAGTTGAGCAGAAAACCCAGACGTTTGGCGGTTTTCCCGACCATAGTGTGGACTTTCTTGCCGTGGACGGCGGCCCATGCTGCCTCTGCGACCCGTTCAACCGGCGTGATTTCTAGGCCCGCGTCCTTCACGCTGTCGCGCACGTTGCGGTTGGAACCGGACGTGTTTTCATCAAGCAGCGGTGTTTCAATAAAGCTTGGCATCAGCGAACGGACCTTGATCTCGTATGGCGCCCATTCGGCTTCAAGCGCCTCGGTCAGCGCCCGGACACCGAATTTGGTCACCGCGTAGACGGCAAGACCAGGGCCCGCCACCATCCCGGCGAGCGAAGAGGTGTTGAGCAAGCACGATCCCGGCGTGGCCTTGAGCGCAGCAAAACCGGCCTCTGCGCCGTTGATCACGCCCTTGAGGTTGATATCGATCAGCAGATCATTATCGGCGTGGCTGACATCACAAAATTGCCCGCCGCGGGCAATACCGGCATTGTTAAACAGGACATCCAACCGGCCACCGGCCACCTTGGCAAAATCGGCGAGCGCCGCATCCCAGGCTTTGCGATCCCGGACATCGAGTTTATGGGTGGAGCTCTGCCCCGCGGGCAGCATAGCTGCCGTCTCTGCCATGCCGTCTACATTCACATCGGCAATGCCTACAAACCAGCCCTTGGCGGCGAAATGCAAAGCTGTTGCCCTGCCAATTCCCGAAGCGCCGCCGGTAATGAAGATCGATTTGCGCACAGCCATCTTCTCATTCTCCACAATCAGACCTAGGGAATTCCTAACGCCCATAGCCAGAAAGGAAAGGGCCGTGAGCAGCGAACTCGATTTCATTGCGCGCCTCCGCGCATTTTCCGACGATCCGGCGGCGCGTGGCCTGATGGATGATGTTGCTCTGCTGGGCGATCTTGTGCTGACCCATGACATGATTATCGAGGGCGTCCACTTTTTGAGCGACGATCCACCCGCCGATGTTGCGTGGAAACTGGTCGCGGTCAACCTGTCCGATCTGGCAGCAAAGGGCGCGGTGCCAGTGGCAGCACTCATCGGGGCGGGGCTATCACCGGATAAAGGATGGAACGCGGCCTTTGCTGTCGGGCTCGAAGCTGCCTGCGCCCATTTTGGGTTGTCGCTGATCGGCGGTGATACGGTTTCAATGCCGACTGGCGCGCCAAGAACATTCGGGCTGACTGCCATCGGCCGGGCAACCGGATCGATCCCGAGCCGGAGCGGCGGGCACACAGGGGACGCGCTTTACGTCGCAGGAAACATCGGCGACGCAGGCCTTGGCCTTGCAATCGCCCGCGGACAAAGGAACGGGCCAGATGCGTTGCTTGATGCCTATCGCCGCCCGGCGCCGATGTTGGAAAGTGGGCGGATGCTTGCGCCCATCGTTTCGGCAATGATGGATGTTTCGGATGGTCTGCTGATTGACGCCCTGCGCTTGGCAGAGGCTAGCGGGGTTCGCCTGTCCATCGATCTGGATGCGATTCCACTTTCAGCAGTCGCCATTGCGTTGGCGGGTGATGACCGTGCGGCACGATTGCATGCGGCGACCAGTGGTGATGATTACGCCTTGTTGTTCACAGCGGCGATGCCGCTGCCGCCGGTTCCAGGCCGGATCACACGAATTGGTCAGGCAACACGGGGCAAGGGACTGCACCTCTATGATCGCGGGGGCGCGGTTCCCTTCCCCGAACGCCTCGGCTGGCTCCATGATTGAACGCCGCACCTTGGTATAAGCTTGCCTTTCTGGACACTGCCCCGCTATAGCCCGCGCCGAACCGGGCGTCGGGGTTTTCACGGCGCCTGTTGTCATGTCTAAAACTGGGGGAAAGGGAATACCCTGATGTCCATCATCACCATATCCATTATCTGCGGCCTGATTGCCGTGCTCTACGGCTTCATTACAAGCCGCCAAGTGCTTGCCGCGTCTGCGGGCAACGAAAAAATGCAAGCCATTGCGGCTGCGATTCAGGAAGGCGCTGGCGCTTATCTTGGCCGTCAATACCGCGCCATCGCGATTGTCGGTGTGGTTGTTGCGATCGTTGTTGCGCTGCTGCTTGGTCCTATCTCAGCCACTGGCTTTGTGCTCGGCGCGGTTCTGTCCGGCGCAACCGGCTTCATCGGGATGAACATCTCGGTGCGCGCCAACGTTCGCACGGCGGCGGCCGCTCAGGTCGGCCTGCAGGAAGGCCTTACGATGGCATTCCGCGCAGGAGCCATCACTGGTATGTTGGTGGCGGGCCTCGCTTTGCTCGCCATTTCTGGCTTCTTTTACTATCTGACCGCAATTGCCGGGCATCAGCCCAACGACCGGATCGTCGTCGACGCACTCGTCGCTCTGGCATTCGGCGCGTCGCTGATTTCGATCTTCGCGCGTCTTGGCGGTGGTATCTTCACCAAGGCTGCCGACGTTGGCGCTGATCTGGTCGGCAAGGTCGAAGCTGGCATTCCGGAGGATGACCCCCGCAACCCTGCGGTTATTGCGGACAATGTTGGCGACAATGTTGGCGATTGCGCCGGTATGGCTGCCGATTTGTTCGAAACTTATGTCGTTACCATTGGGGCAACGATGGTTCTCCTCGCGCTTCTCGTCAAAGGCTATGATAATATCCTTGGCCTGATGAGCTTGCCCTTGCTGGTTGGCGGCGTCTGCGTGATTACGTCGATCATCGGCACCTACTTCGTTCGCCTCGGCGGATCGAAGAACATCATGGGCGCGATGTATAAGGGCTTCCTTGTTACCGCTGTGCTTTCGGTTCCGGCCATCTGGTGGGCAACCAACTATGCGCTTGGCGGCATGGAGACAGTTGTCGGCGGCAATCTGGACGGCACCGGCGGGTTCACCGGTCGCACGCTCTTTTATTGCATGCTGCTCGGCTTGGTCATCACCGGCCTGCTGATCTGGATCACCGAATATTACACGGGCACCAATTACCGCCCAGTGCGGTCAATCGCCAAAGCGTCAGAAACCGGCCACGGCACAAACGTCATTCAGGGTCTGGCGATCAGCCTTGAATCGACCGCGCTACCAACGATTGTTATCTGCGCTGGCATCATCACTGCTTATCAGCTGGCCGGTGTGATCGGGATTGCCTTTGCGGCAACGTCGATGCTGGCTCTTGCGGGTATGGTTGTGGCGCTCGATGCGTACGGCCCGGTAACGGACAATGCGGGTGGTATCGCCGAAATGGCGGGTATGGACGATAGCGTGCGTGAAAGGACCGACGCTCTGGACGCTGTGGGCAACACCACCAAGGCTGTTACCAAAGGCTATGCCATCGGTTCGGCTGGTCTTGCGGCACTTGTTCTGTTCTCGGCTTACACGACCGATTTGAAGGAATTCTTTCCTGATCTGACCGTCGATTTCAGCCTCCAGAACCCATATGTCATCGTTGGCCTTTTGCTCGGCGCACTCCTGCCTTATCTCTTCGGGGCCATGGGCATGACCGCTGTTGGCCGCGCGGCGGGTGAAGTGGTGAAGGATGTTCGGGATCAGTTTGCCAAGAACCCCGGCATCATGACCTATGAAACCAAGCCGGATTACGCCCGCACGGTTGATCTGGTTACAAAGGCGGCGATCAAGGAAATGATTGTTCCGTCGCTGTTGCCGGTGCTCGCGCCGATTGTCGTCTATTTCGTGATCTATGCAGTCGCGGATCAGGCGCAGGCGTTTGCGGCTCTTGGCGCCCTCCTCCTCGGCGTGATCGTGGGCGGCCTGTTCGTTGCCATTTCGATGACATCGGGCGGCGGCGCATGGGACAATGCCAAAAAATATATCGAAGACGGCAACCACGGCGGCAAGGGTTCAGAAGCCCATAAAGCTGCGGTGACCGGCGACACGGTTGGCGATCCATACAAGGATACTGCTGGCCCCGCCGTTAACCCGATGATCAAGATTACCAACATCGTGGCGCTGCTTCTGCTTGCATCACTTGCCCCGCACGTGATGTAACCCGCCTGATCTTTGGCTAAGGAATTGCCCCGTCCGGACTCTGGTTCGGACGGGGTTTTCTTTTGGGGTGACTAGACGCCGAGTCTTGATCTGGATCACCCAAACGCATAGCCTGCACCAATGAAATTTTGCGAAGGTATGTAATATGGGTCTGCGTTCAGCTTTTATATTGCTGCTCTTTAGCGCCTTTTCTCTGTGTGCAAGTGCTGGCCAGACCGCCGAAAAAAATCCCGTGCCCGCTACGGCATTTGCAAAACTGCCCTTCATGGCAACCCCGCGATTGTCGCCGAACGGAAAATATGTTGCCGCGCGCCTGAGTGTGAACCGGATCCAATATACCGCCATCATGACGCTGAATGACCCCAGCGCCGCGCCGCAGATTATTGCTGCAAGCGATAAGGAAGATGATCGGGAAATTATCGGATATCGTTGGGTTGGCGATGATTGGCTGGTGGTCTCTATTTTCCTAAAAGACGAATTTGTCGGGCAAGAAGCCCAGATAACCCGGCTGATTGCGATTGAGCGGGCGACCGGCAAAGTGGTGCCGCTTGCGTGGGACAATGCTCTTGGTTCGGCCGCCGATATTCTGTGGACCTCGCGCGACGGTAAGCCTCGGCTGTTGCTTGAACGACAAAGCCGGGCTTACGGCGTCGAGCAATTGAATTGGGCCGAAGTGGTCGATGTTGATGTGACGACGGGACGGTTCAAAGTGATCCAGCCGCCACGGCCAAACATCACCAGTTATTTTACGGACGGCGACGGGGTCGTGCGCGGTGGTTCGGGATATGACCGTGAAAAGGGTCGCGTTACCTATCTTTACCGTTCGACGGCGGGCCAGCCACTGAAATCACTGGCCGAATATAAGCTTGAAGATGACGACACACCGCCAACCCCAGTCATGTTCACGCGCGAACCAGACAAAGCACTGGTCCTGGACGACAAAAGCGGTTTTGTGGCACTTTACGAGCTGGACCTGACGACCATGAAAACAGGCAAGCTCCTGTTTGACCGCACTGGCTATGATATTGAATCTATTGTGCGATCAGAGGATCAGTTCGGTCTCGACGGTGTGTCGGTCGTTGAAAAGGGGCCGCGCATCATCTGGATCAATCCTGAAATGAAGGCCATCCAAAAACAGCTCGACGACAAAGTCGGGGCGGGATTGGCGCACATCGCATCCTGGTCAAAAGATCGGACCAAAATGGTGGTCAATGTTGGCGGTCCATCACAGGCAGGCGCTTATTTTCTTTATGACACAAAGTCGAACACCCTCCAGTTGATTGGTCATGAAAATGAAGCGTTCAAGCTAGAACCGATGAACGCGGTTCAGACGGTTCGTTATCCAACCCGCGACGGGCTGCAAGTGCCTGCTGTCTTGACGCTGCCCCGCCACAGGGAGGCGAAGAATTTGCCAATTGTCGTGATGCCACACGGTGGCCCTTCGGCCCGCGATGCCGAAGGCTTTGACTGGTGGGCGCAGGCAATTGCCGAACAAGGCTATGTCGTGATCCAGCCCAATTACCGGGGGTCAACGGGATATGGGACCAAATGGGAAAAAATGAGCGAGAACCAATGGGGTCTCACTATGCAGGACGATCTGAACGATGCCTTGACCTATTTGACAGAGCAGGGCGTGGGTGACCCCAAACGAGCATGCATCGTTGGCTGGTCTTATGGCGGCTATGCGGCATTCCGGGGTGCCCAGCGCGACGGAAAAATCTGGCGCTGCGCGATTGCTGGTGCTGGCGTGCCAGATATGCCTGCCATGAAGCGTTATGATCGGAACTATCTTGGTAAATATGGAACGAAATTCATTGGCTCAGGTGCCGACGATCTGAAATCAACATCCCCCCAATATTTTCCGCAAGATTTTTCAACGCCGATATTGATTGTCCACGGTGCCAAGGACCAGCGCGTCCCTGTGTCGCAGTCACGCAATATGGTAAAGGCATTGCGGACCGCAGGGAAAGTCGAAAACACGGACTTCCGATATGTTGAACAGAAAGAAAATACCCACAACATGCTGCGTGAAGAAGACCGTGAACAGTGGATTACCGAAGTCATGGCCTGGCTGGCGCGTTGGAATCCGGCTGGCTGATCGGCACCTTGGTCACGACCCCACCCTTCATCCTGGCTTCGGCAAGCCCGCGCCGCCTTGATCTTTTGACCCGGATCGGCGCGGTGCCAAATTGCGTGGTGCCAGCAGACATTGACGAAACACCCCATAAGAATGAACGCCCAGCAGCCTATGCTGCACGCATGGCCGCCACCAAGGCGCACGCGATTGCCCCCGATCATCCCGGTGCGATCATCCTTGGCGCGGATACCGTGGTCGCCTGTGGCCAGCGCATCCTGCCCAAGGCCGAGGATGAAACAATGGCGCGCATGTGCCTGCACCTGCTTTCAGGGCGGCGACACCGCGTCTATTCGGCTGTAAGCGTGATTGATGCCAGCGGCCGGGCCCGGCACCGTTTATCCACCAGCATCGTTACTTTCAAACAATTGGGATCGTTGGAAATCGACGCCTATATCACATGCGGGGAATGGCGCGGAAAGGCAGGCGGCTACGCCATTCAGGGTCGCGCCGAGGCCTATATCCGTTCTATATCGGGCAGCCATTCGGCCATTGTCGGCCTGCCACTGTTTGAGACCCGCGCTTTGTTGATTGCGGCGGGTATTCCCCTTGGCTGAGTGGATTTATGAAACCGGCATCGGCGAGGCGCGGGCGGCTTTGATCGAAGACGGTGAAATCGTCGAAGCCCGAATCGAGGTCGAAGGCGCTGGGCCGCGGCACGGCATGATCGCAACTGGGCGATTGATCGAAATCACACACCCGAGCAGACAGGGCATTGTGCGGTTGGATGGCGGCGCGGAAGCCGTTGTTATGCCGCTGCCGGGGGCCATCACACTGGGCGCGTCATTGCTGGTTGAAATTGTCCGGGAAGCTATTGGTGAGCCCGGAAAGCCCAAACGGGCCAAGGCACGACCGGCGATTGCAGGTGCTGTGGCCAAAGACGGGCTCACACTGTTTGACCGCATTTCTGCGTCCGGATTTCCCGTGACCAGCCTGCTGCCCCACCAAGCCGACCAGTTGGAACAATATGGCTGGGGCGAGGCCCTGGAAGCGGCAGCGTCAGGCCAATTCACTTTTTCCGGTGGCAATCTGCGCATAAGCCTGACTCCGGCGATGACATTGATCGATGTTGACGGGCATCTTGCGCCCTTTGAACTCGCGTGTCTTGGTGCCCGCCAATCGGCGGCGACCCTGCGGTTGTTTGATCTGTGCGGGTCGATCGGGATTGACTTGCCGACCGTTGGCGGAAAGCAGGAACGGCTTGCGGTTGCAAACGCATTTGATCAGGCGATGCCCCAACCTTATGAACGGACGGCGGTCAATGGCTTTGGCTTTTTGCAGATCATCCGGCCGCGCAGCCACGCATCGCTGTGCGAAATTTTGCAACTGGCGCCTGTCCCTGCAGCAGCGCGCGCTCTTCTGCGCAGGGTCGAGCGATCCGGCCTTGTCGGCGCAACACGGATCACTGCGCACCCCAAGCTGTGCGCATTTCTGGAATCCCGGCCAGACTGGCTTGGCGAAATTGGCCAGCGGCTAGGCGGAGCAACAGGCCTGTATGCCGACCCCGAATTGGCGATTGGCGGTGGCCATGTCGAACGCGCCTAAAATCCCCTTGCTGGCTGTCGTTTGCCCGGTTTGTCGCAAACCGGTGCGGCAGGAATTTGCGCCCTTTTGCGGACAGGGGTGCAAGGACCGCGATCTGTTGCAATGGCTGGGCGACGGATATCGCATTCCAGGGCCGGCGACTGTGGACGACGACGACAATTCTGGGCTGGACAGCGGTGACTGACCGCCTCTATAGGCGCGCTTCCCCTGTGCGGCGCTTCACGCCCCGCACGATGCCCGGGTAGCTCAGTTGGTAGAGCATGCGACTGAAAATCGCAGTGTCGGTGGTTCGAAACCGCCCCCGGGCACCATTTTTTTGTTCCACTCAAGTTTTGTGCTGTCGTCTATGCGGACCCCGAGGTGTTCGAAGCAATTCGCCATTGCCTTTTTCCCACAATCTGCCAGCTTTGGCCTGTTCGTTGCATTGAACGGGTTGCAAACACACAGGGGTCGTTGTGCCGGATCAGGAAAGCGGGTCCGAGGTCGCGTATCGGGCGTTTATCAGTTACAGCCATCTGGATGCGACGTCGGGTCGCAAGCTGCACCGCAGACTTGAATCCTATCGCATTCCCGCCCGGCTTGTCGGTACAGAAACGTTGCGCGGCCGCGTTCCACCCCGCCTGTCCCCAATCTTTCGTGATCTCGATGAATTGCCCGCCGCCGATGATTTGAGCACGGAAATCAAGGCGGCACTTTTCGATTCGGCAGCGCTGATCGTCGTCTGCTCCCCCGCTGCCAAAGCATCGAAATGGGTTGCAAGGGAGATTGAGACATTCCGGGCGCTCCACGGTGCCAGTCGCCCGGTCCTCGCCGCGCTCATTGAGGGTGAACCCGACACCGCCTTTCCAGACGCACTCTACGCCGCCCCCGCCCCGGGTGGCCGGGTTGATCCTGCTGCCGCCGATTTCCGCAAAGGCGGCGAAGGCAGCCGCCTGGCCCTGATGAAACTGGTCGCGGGGTTGACCGGGGCCAATCTTGACGCGCTTGTCCAACGCGACGCGCAGGCCCGCATCCGCCGCGTGACGGCGGTCACGGTCGCAGCGATCACCGCAATGCTAATCATGGCCTTGCTGCTGGTGATGGCGGTCCGGTCCCAAAATGAGGCCAGACGCCAGCGCGCCGAAGCAGAAGGGCTTGTTGAATATATGCTAACCGATTTGCGTGATCGTTTGAAAGGGGTGGGGCGTCTTGACGTGATGACCGCCGTCAACGAACGCGCCATGGCCTATTACGGCGATCAGGCAGCACTGGATGACCTGACCCCCCAAAGCCTCGACCGCCGGGCCCGCATCCTCCACGCGATGGGCGAGGATGATGAGAAACGGGGGGATTTGGCGCTGGCGCTCGCAAAATTCAAAGAAGCGCACCGGGCAACAGCGGCGGTGCTCGCCAAACGGCCCGATGATCCTGACGCAATTTTCGCCCATGCGCAGAGCGAATATTGGGTGGGCTATGCGGCCTATATGCAGCGCCTGCATGATCAGGCGCTTCACCATTTTGGTGCCTATGCCCGACTTGCTGAAAAATTGGTTTCAATGGAGCCGAGCCGGGCCAAATGGCAGCGCGAGGCGGCCTATGCGCAAGGCAATATCTGCACGCTGCTGCTCGAAACAGGTGCCAAATCGGCGGCAGCGGTTTCAACCTGTGCCGCCTCCCGGGATGCGATGATCAAAGCCTTGCAGGCCGAGCCGACAAGCGGCGAAACCCGCCTTGCCGTCATCAACCGCCGCGAATGGCTTGCCAAGGCTCGCCATACCGCGGGGCAGAACCAGAGGGCGCTGGAGGAAAGGCTTGCTGCGCGAAACGAAATTCAGGCCTTGGTTGCGCGAGAACCAAAGAATGCAGATTACCGTCAGGTTGCAGCCATCAACGCCCTCGCGCTGGTCGAAATCTACCGCGAACAAGGGCGGACCAAAGATGCCGACCGGATTCTGGACGAAGCCTATGCCACGACAAAAGAGCTGAAGACTCTCGACCCCGAAAACCGGGCGACCCGCAAGCTTCTGCAAGACATCAATAATCTTAAATCACAATGAAAGAGAAGGAGAGAAAAATGTCAGATCAATCGCCAAAGCTGAACATCATGACCGTTCCATTTAAAGTAATGAGCAGCAATCGCCTTACCATTGCCCCAACTGTTGCGCTTTTATTCAAACTGGATATCGACACCACCGGCGGAGAGCTCAACATATCCTATCCGCGCGCGAAACGCGTGTCACTCTCGACAGCCTATCCAATGGCTGAGCTACTAAAAGATATTGCTAGCCCGCGTTTCAATTTCAACGCCCAAAAAAAAGAAGAACCCTACAATTCTGCTCTTTCCATCCGTAACAATGAACTCGCCTATATCGTGTTCAAGCTAGCTGGAAAGAAAAAGCTCCAATTTTCGAACAGCGACTATCTATTCTCTGTCGGTTCCAGCGCTCCGGATGCCTTGTTTGGTGAGGCCCATAAAGTCGACGGACAGGGTAAGGCGCATGTCCCGGGTAGCAACGCTATCGGCTGCCAGGTTGCTTATTTCGCAATGGATGGTCAAAATGCCAACCCAACAGATTTGGCAAACGGAATGCCGTTCAACATCCACCTTGATTTCATCAGCAAAAGCAAAAGGCCAGATCAACCGTCGGTTGACAGCCTTGTTCCGTTCATCCTTGATCCCGACATTCGCTATCCTGGCGGAACTTATGGTGACGAAATTGGTGGCGGCGAACCCTGACGCTGTGACAGCCACCCCCCTCCCCATCATCACCGCCCATGCACGGGCCGGGGCGCTGGACAATGCGTGGGCATTGTTCAGCGCCGGGGGGTATTGCGCGCGCGGGGATGATCCGGCGGCGCTGGCGGTTAAGGGGCGGTTGTTGAAGGACCGGGCGCTGCGTGCATCAGGTGCCGAACGGGCTGCCCTATTGCGCGAAGCGATGGCGGCCTATGCGGCGGCAGATGTGATTGCGCCTGCCCCCTATCTTCTCATCAATGTGGCAACTTTGGCAGTATTGGCGGGCGATGCCGACCGCGCTGCCATCGCGGCTGGCGTCGTTCTAACCCGTCTCGACGGGGCAAGCCCGATTGCCGACACGCCCTATTGGCTTGCCGCGACGCGCGCCGAGGCGCTTCTATTGCTGGGGGACGCGCACGGTGCTGCCACTGCGTTACGCGCGGCCCTGTCGCACGACGGCGAAAGCTGGGGCGATCACGCGGCGACGATCCGGCAATTGGCGCTGATCTGCGCGGCGACCGGATCGAACACCGACTGGCTCGATCCATTCCGTCCGCCCGCCAGTCTGCATTTTGCCGGGCATCTGGGCGTTGCGGCGGATGCGGATGCCGCAGCGCCACTGCGCGCACAGATCGACCAGATTATCGAACAACGCCGAATCGGTTTTGGCTACGGTGCGCTTGCCGCCGGGTCAGACATCATGATTGCCGAAAGCCTGATCGCGCATGGCAGCGAATTGCATGTGACATTGCCGACAACGCAGGATGCTTTCGAGGCACAGTCGGTTGCGCCTTACGGCGCGGCATGGACCCTTCGCTACCGCGCCTGCCTTGAACGTGCCACCACTATCCGCGCCGTCGCTGCGATCGAAGATCGTTATGACAGCCAAGCCAATGCCCTTGCCGGAGAGGCGGCAATGGGGGCCGCTGCGATGAATGCGCAGATGCTGGAAAGCCACGCTGTCCAATTGCTTATCATAGATGAAGGCGATGGCCATTTTGGTTCGGGCAAGGAATCCGCCCGCCACGGCGACGTCTGGGCGGCGGCGGGCAGGGCACAGGACATTATCCGCTGGCCGCGCAACGCGCCTGTGGTCGCCTCAGGCATTTCGGGAACGGGGCCGCCATCGGCGCGACATCTGGTGGCGACACTGCATCTGGATTTCGACGGGTTCGGCCTGTTAACCGATCAGCAGATTCCACTGTTCGTTGATAA
The DNA here is from genome assembly GCA_031409315.1 of Sphingomonadales bacterium. Taxonomy (GTDB): domain Bacteria; phylum Pseudomonadota; class Alphaproteobacteria; order Sphingomonadales; family Sphingomonadaceae; genus Aquisediminimonas. Next base: position 30,654 of record JANNWX010000028.1, read on the forward strand.
AGTTCTTAGTCCGGTCGCGTCTGTCATCAAAGGCTTGGGCCATGCACCAGCATCCTTGACGACCGAAGGGCAGGCGCTGTCGCTTGGGTTTGAGGGCATAGAAGACGCGGCCAGCGCCGCATTGACATTCCGTACTGTCATGGGTTCAATCGATTTTGGCGGCCTTGGCTTGCCGCCGTCTTTGGCGCTTCGGATCGCCGGTCACTACGGATTGGTGCACCGGGCGGATAATCCTTTAACAGCGACGCCCGCATATTACGGCCCCAATGCGACGCTGACCGCGCGGATCGAACCCTTGGTTATGCCCGGCGCCATTTACGTGACAGAGGATTTCGCAACCGCCTTGTTCGCGCGTGGGAACGGCCTCTACCGCGTCGAATTTGTCGGGGACTTAATTCCACTGCGTGAAACCAAGCCAGTCCGCCTGTTCGCTTTGTCTGCTAGCGCACCGAGCGTTAAATGATCATATCTTCGATCCGGTGCGGCGCGACAAGGGTCAGGCTGTCTGCATTACGCATCACCAATCCGCGCCGTTCCAGATCATTGATCGTCCGCGACACCGTTTCGCGGGTTGACTGAACACGCAGGGCAAGCGCCGAGAAAACTGGCGCTGGCGCGATTGTCTTGCCGTCGCCCTGCCGTGCTTGACGAAGCAGTTCGGCATAAATTCGCCCTGTGGCCGACAATGTCGACATTTCAACCATCCGCCGCGTGGTCTGGCTCAATCGCCCAGCAACTTTGCGCAAAACAGCAAGCGCAACGGCGCCGTGCTGTTCCATCAGCTGAATAAAAACCTGACTGGCAAATTTTGCGGTTTCAACCTGGTCAATTGCAACAATTTCATCCCCGATTGAAATTCCGCCCAATGCAGAGACTTCGCCGAACAAATCACCCGCTTGATAGGAATCGAGCAAAACCATTGCCCCGGCAGCAGAATAGACGATGGATTGGGCGTGACCCGCAATCACCAGAAAGGCTGTGCGCGCATCGTCCCCCGCCCAGACAATGGTCGCTTGCGGTTCATGCCGTCCGTAATAGGCCGCACTATCAATCGCCCGCGCGACGTCCGCCGAACAGACAAAAGCCCGCGCAATCACGTCCAGCCTTGTTTCTTGGTCAACCCCCGACACGCAACCCCCGGTCTTTCCTCACTTGTCTGGGTTAGATGCGGCAAAGCCCTGTCTGGATCAAGGTGATTGATCCTGATAAAAACTGGAGCGGGCGAAGGGAATTGTGCGTTACCACACTTCCTGAAAGTGGCGGTTTAGTGCGAAAGTCGCGCATTGAACTAAGTCCCCGCCTTCCTTCACGCATCACAAGCCATCCGGAACAGGCCCGCAGTCAACCTTGGCCGCAAGGAAGGTGTTGATCCAGACGCAGCCTCGCCATATCTGAACGTCGCTTCGCTTCCCCCAATCGTCGATGTTTGAAAACCATGTTTCATACGCGGCCTCGCTATTTGCCACATCGGGCGACGGCGCGGGGCGCGGTGTGCGGGTATACAAACCATCGGGCGGCGCGGGCAGGAAAGCGGTGTCAGCGTTGCGCTTTGCTCCGCAGCTCACGGTCAAGACGAGCGCGCTGGCGATCAGACAGCGGTCGATCAGGGATATGGGCCGTTGCATTGTCAAATTCCTTCCGATCATTTGATATTTTTGTGTCTGTTTTTGTTACTGTTCTGGCGTCATTGATAGCCGCCCGCGCCGCCGCGTCGGACCGCGCCTTGACGATCCGTTCGACTTTGGTTTCCCATGCGGCGCGCTCATGCATCACGCCACGGTCATAAACGGCGCTGTAAGCCCGCCACAGGGCGAAAACGACTGTGAAGGATATAATTCCCCATGAAACAGCCTTAGCCGTGCCAGCGCCAAATTTGGCGGCCAAATAAGGCCCGAAGAAAGGTATCATTGCGGCGCGTCCTGTTGGTCGGTCACTTCAAACTCGTTCCCCACCACGCTGCCCTTGATTGTCCGCTTCACCAGCAAGCCAGCAAAACCGGTCAACACGACGCCGATCAGCGCCATCGCGCAAAGGCCAAGGTAAAAAGCATATGTCGCCACGTCGCGGACAAGATAGAGAACAACCGAAGCAAAAACAGTCATCGCCATGCCGCCACCCGCAAGCAGGATCAGCCCCCAATTTCGCCGACGATCAGATGACAGGGGATCAACAAGATCAGCCATCACCATTCCCCCGCTTGCAAGGCCGCCTGAAATTGCAGCGCATAACCCGCAATGGCAATGGCGCGGTCCATGCCGTTGATTATCCGCCGCGCTTGGACAAATTCCGGTTTTGTGGCTGGTCGGGCAACGGGCAAATAGTCTGCAAAATGCTTGCCGGTAAACCAGCCGCCTTGCATCCCGCGCCGCATGATCTTCGCGGCAATGTCCGGGTTTAGCGCCAGATCGGGATTTGCCAAAAGGGCCTGATCAATCTTGCTGGCCGCTTTGGTATAATTGGCACGGCCCGTTAATTGCACGTAACCACGCCCGCAAAACAGAATTCCGTCGCCAGGCTGAACATTGCCCAGCGCCTTCGCTATGCGCGGGTTTTGGCCTTTAGGATCGTAGCGCCGGGAAAAATAGCCGTTCCCGCCATATTCTTTGACCGGCTGCATAGTGTGCGCGGTTTCATGCCAGGCGGTCGCCAGCGCGTAAGCGGTCCAGCTTAGCGCCAGCCCGTCCATTGCCTCTAATATATTGTTGACGCCCGCCGCTTCGCACTTGTCCAGCGTTGGCCCCATAATCCCGGACCGGCACGCGTCGAAGAATTTTGCAGTGCTTTTCATTGCTGGTTCCTTACTGCTTCCAAAATTTCAAGCCGGGCGACAAGAAGGCGCTCGCGGTTCTCACAATCGTCAGATCGCTGTTGCAGCGTCTCTATTTCCCCGTCGCGTTTTTCCCGGCTTTTTAACAATTTTTCGACATCATCTTCCAGGCGCTTGACGGCATGGACCATGTGCTGCCACGCAAGATCGTCGGCCTTGGCTGTTGACAGGCCAGCCTGCGCCAATTCGGCTTCGGTTTCCGCGCTGGTTTTCTTGCGTTGTAGCAACGCAACCCCAAGACCGCCGCCGATAAATCCGAACAGGATCGACAACCACTCACGCACATCATCAAACATTCGCTTCCCCCAATACTGGTATCGCCGCCGCCCGTTTTTCTTCGATTGTTTCACCAGCGCGGATCGCCGCGACAACTTCCTGTTCAAGCGCCCCAAGTGGCGCATTGATTGCGTCCACCGCCTCAATTGCCGCGCGGTAGCGCCCGATGACTTCGGCGAGCCGATCCTTGTCGCCGCCAGCTTCAACCCATGCGTATGGAAAATGATATGACGCCCGCCGTCCGGCCAGATAATGGCTGACCTCAATCCGCTTGTTTGTATATTCGATGTCCTTCTCGCGCGCGGCGGGCGTGATGATTTGGGCGCGAATGGCCCGCTTCACTTCGTCGATCAACTGCGCCTCAAAGCCCACAAGGTTAGGCGAAACGGTGCCGTCAAGCGCCACGTCTTGCACCGCTGGGTTGACAATCGGTTCGTTCGCCTCAATCCATGTCCAGCCCAGCGGATGAAGTGGCGGGGGGGTATCGTCGTCGGTTGTTTCTTCGGCGATCAGCACGCCGTCTATTTCAATAACCCAGTGGTGCCGTTCGGCGATGATCACAAAGCCCTCATCACGCCACGCCGTCGCTTCATCTGCATCTTCGGTTTGCCGAAGGTCCGGCGTCCAGCCTTCGGGGATCGGCTCCGGTTCAGGCGGCACAAAGCCCGGCGGCAACGGAACATCAGACAACGGCCCCGGCTCGACCGGATCGTCAGGCCGAAAGCGCCGACAGTTAAATATCGTGCTTACCAGCCGCCAACTAATCGGCTCCTCATCATCGAACCGTGTTTCAGCAATGCTGCCATCGGCGCGGATCAACGCCCATTGTTTAGTCATCAGAACACCAAGCAACTAAAGCGCACAAAGCGCCGAGAACGATTAAAAGTGTCATCATACCTTCCCCTCCACCTGCACCGCTGCCGTTGTCGGCGTGGCCGTCCTGCCAGTAGCGTCCAGCTTAGCGACAAGGCGGACAGCATAGGTGCCAGCCCCCGGCGTGGCCTTGGTCTGCACCGTATCCACCGTTCCCGGCACCGGTGGCAACCATTCCGGTTCTAGCCCGCCAGTAGAATAGCGGCTTTCAGCAACCGTGCTGGTTTTTGCCGTGGTAAAGTCGTTCCAGGTCGCGGCGGGACTTTCATACTGATACATGAACGTGCCGGTGCGGTTCGCCGCCGTGGTGCCATCAATCGTGAAATCGACGGTTCCGGTGCCGTAAAGGCTTTCGCCGCTCGCTACTGTGACAGAACCGAGGCTCGCAATCGTCGCATAAGACGTGCTGCTGAATTGAGACAGCGCGTTCGTTGTCACTTTCTTTGACGTTGCGCCCGGCGCGTCCGCAGCGATCTTAATCAACTCGAATGGAACCGCCGCTTGCGCGACACCGGCGACCGTTACAGTGAGCAGTCCGGTGATTGATGAAGCCGTCATCGCCGAAAAGGTAATATCACCCTTCGTCCCTGAACCGTTGGTATTGTTGACCGCAGCCGTGCCGCCGACAACGGACGAAAGCGCATAGGTCGTGCTATCGAGTAGCCTGATGCTGGCCCCGTTCTTTTTGACGATTGGCGAGAATACAACCGCCGCCAAAACACCAGATGCCGGAACGCCCAAATAATCAGTTGGAATATATTTGGTCGGGATCAACTCGACGCTCACCTGCTGCGTGGACGTCACGTCTGCCCCCGCTTCACTGGCAATCTGGCCATTGTGGGCCTTCATCGACAACAAACCGACGCTTGCCCCCACCGGCGCTTTGAACGCCATTGCCACCGACCGCGCACCCGAAGGCGTGAGGCACGGTGCGGTCACAAGCGGCGCTGGTTGAACCGCGCTGCCCGTCGTGGCTTTCAAATAGCCCGACACACGCCCGCGCGTCGTGGTCAGCGCTGTGTTATTATCCACATTCCAGAGCGTCGAAATCACCGCGCCCGCGCCGTCATAGAATGTTGCGCCAACATAAAAGCCCGCCAAAGTGCCAGACAGGCATTTGCGGTCGGCAAGCAGCTCATAAATTTGGCCGTCGCTGATCGGCATTGCTGGCCCGCGAAACTCGACGTTGCCGCCCGGTGAATTTTCGGCGTAAAATTCTGACACGCCCAGGTTGCGCGTTGCGGTGGACCGAATGCGCAAATGCCTTGCGGTAACCGCCGCCGCAACCGTGCCAAGTGCTTCGGTAAAGCCAGACAGGGTGCCGATGTTCGTCCAGTTTGTCGGGCTGGCGTTGTTGTCCGCCGAATAATCGAGAAGCGCGCCGTTCAGCGTCTCCGCGCCCCAGCGGTTCGTGCAAACGATAAATTCGCTGACCGCGACCCAATTTTTCGTAGGACTTCCCGCCGCTGTTGTCCGCCGCAGCCGGACCTTGCGGACCGTCGCGGCAATCGCAATGTCGGGCAAATAAGCGGCCGCAACAGCCCCCGGCGCGTCAACGCCTACCCAAAAGCCCCCAATATCAATTGTCGCGGTATTCGACGTGACCGCCTGAATGTTGGCTGTATATCGCCATGCCCCGGCTGGTGGGTCGATTCCGGCTACATCAATCGGCGTCCACTCGTTGACATTCGACGGCGTGTTTTGCGAAATGACCCGCTGGAATGAAATGTATCCGCCGCTGCTATTATACCAGTCGATGTCAAAAACAGTGAGTTTACCGCTCGTGGCCGACCGCAGCCAATACCTAAAATTCAACCCGTTAGGCAAAGCCGCGCCGTGATTGTAAGTTTCATGCGTTGCATAGCCACTTCCCGCGTTCGGGCTAAATCTGATGAAACCAGCGAATGGGTCATCCACGCCACCCGCCACCCGCGCCGCACCGTTCGCCAGCGCGAACCAATAAGTTGTATCGGTTGGGAGAAGGGCGTTTGTGACATAATTTGTCCGCCCTGTCGGTGCAACACCGGCAACCCCGCGCCGGGTCCACGCGCCACCAGCGTCCGGTTGCGTTTCAACGATTGCGCCGTCCAAATCCTTCGGCGCGAACCCGTCAAGCGACGTGATCGGCGCGATCTGCACCTTCTCGATATAGACATCAGAACCATAATCGAAGGTCACCGTGTTTTCGGTGGCGGTGCCATTGGTGGCGTGGGTTGACGCATAAGTGTTGAACGCCGCGTCATAAAGGCCCGGATTTGACAGCCCCGAATAACTGCCCGAATAGTTTGAAGACGCGGTATAAGTGCCAGCGAGTGATCGCGACGGCCCGGTGATGCTAATGGGGATCGCGCGCAACCGCACCGCCGTCATTGCGCCCACCACGCCAAAATCTATTTGAACAAACGGGCTGGCCTCAACATTGGTGCCAATGGATGACGCGGCGGTGTTCAGGCCATCATAAAGGCTCGTCACCGTGCCGGTGACACTAACATGGAGAGATGACCGTGTGACAGCAGTCGGGTTCAACTGCGTCGCGCCAAGCGCGGAAACCACCAGCGCGGTTCCAGATGGCGCGCCGGTGTCAGCCGCAACCGAAACCGTGCCGCCTAAGGCACCAACGACACGCCAGCGGTCATTGAAGTTCGACGTGTTGACAAATGTTTCTTCAAATGATGCTGGATTGGCGGTCGCCCCCGTTTCAATCGTCGCAAGTTGCGCGATCAGCGGCGCTTTGGTCCAATCATAGATCGTCGGCACCATCGGCGTAACCGCCGGACTTTCTTCGGCGGACCAGGCATATATTGCAGCACTTTCTTCGCGCAACGTCATCGAAACGGTGCCGTCCATGCGGATCGTCTGTTCGATCACGCGAAACAATTTCGCGGACCAGCCAAGGGCCGACAATGTTTGACTGATCACATTGCCGACGCCGCACTTTAGCGCGCTGAATTTATATTCGGCCCGGAAGACGCCTGGATATTGTGCCCGCTGCAATTCTTGCTTGGCAAGGCGTTGCGCTTGAGAAGCCGACTGAACCATCCCCAAATCGAACGTGTGAACCCGCTCTATCCCGTCAACGGTGGAGAGCCGGACAGGCGGATAGTCCTTGACCTGAAAAAGCGCGGCGTCTGAAGGATCAGTATAGCCGCCACGCACTTCATTGAAAACCTGATCAATCGCGGGCGTCGGTTCCCATTGAAAGGCGCCCAGAACGTCGTCGTCAGTGAACGCCGCCGTCGGGACGGCAAGATCATTTACAAGAATAGAAAACGACAACTTTCCTTCCGCGTCGCGGATTGTTCCCGCGCAACTGGACGTCAAATTTTCAAGAACCGCCGTCGGCGCGTCATTTTCCGTTACCAGTCCGGCCGCTTTATATCTTTGTTCAGTGCCGCCGGCCGCCAGCGTGACGGCTTCTTCGCAGATATTCCCGCCCGCGATGAATGATGACATTATAATTCTAATTGCCGGAATGCCCTGGCCGACTGCCAGTTTGTTCGCTATTTTCCAGCCTAAAAAGTAATAGAGCCCCTGAAGCGCGGGATTGTTTCCCATAGCGTCTGAAGTCCACGCCCAGGTCGATTGATCGTTGGCGCGCATTGTGCCACTTCCGCCGGCCGTGCTGTCCTGTCTGGGATCATAAAGCAGTGCGCCGCGACCTTTGATCGTCAAACGGCTGGGGATAGTCGTGGCGAACGGGCTGTTCGTTTTTTTGCTGTTTCCCGTGGTTTTGAATTTTATATGAATATAGGCGCACCCGGTAAGCCGCCTTGTCGCGCCCCATTTCGCGCCGCCGTTTATTGCAATGGTATTGGCGGACGTGCCTTCGGTCCGAACATCAACCCAAAGATAGCCCGAATAAGCGGACTGGACGCCACCGGAAAGTGACCAGGCCAGTTGGTCTTCTATCCATATTTCATCAATCGACTGGATCTTGTGACTTGCAACGCAAATAATCCGCGACAAAAATTCCTGATCGGTCCCATACCATTCTTCATAGCGAACGTCGTTCGCCAGCGCCGTCGATCCAAAGACAATTTTGCGCGGTGCGCGAGGATCAATTGTTGAAAAAAGCCGGTCGCGGTTCGCGGCGGAAATTTGCGTCCTTTTCGGCTGAAGTGCTTTTTCAAGGATTGACATGCCGACGGTGACAACGGCCCCCAATAGGGGGTTGACCGCATAAGCCGCCAGAACAAGGACAAACTTCAGGACTTTAACAAGTTTACCCATTGCGCCAGGCCCGCGAAATTTGGCTGGTGTCGATATGGGATAGCCCGGCACCTTCGCCGGTTTCGCTTACGAACAAGGACGTCGCGCCCATGCACACGCCCGCAATATCGCCGAACAGAACAATGTCCCCGCGTCTTGCGAACGCCGGGGCGCATTCTTCCAAATGCGCGCAAAGTGCGACCGCGACGTCATTCCAGCCGCGCCGCGCCATATAGCGAAGAGCGCCAGCGCCGCCGCTATATTTTCCACGGTGTCCGCGTGCAGGATCGCGACCAGTCACGGCTTTGATCGCGCCCGCGACAAACATCAAACAATCGTGCTTGCCCCATGAAAAAGGCAGTGCTGCAACCTGATCAAGATAGGCGTGAAGCCGTTCTTCCCAGTCGGACAGGCGGGCCGTCATTGTGCATTTCCAAACAAGCCGGCCGCCATGCCAACCGGCCCGCCTTCGCGCATTCCAGCACCGCCCAGGCTGTCAGAGAGCGCCGCCCCTGATTTACCGTTGGCTATCGCGATGCTCGCTTCCGCCGAAAGGTCGCCGGGATCATAATAGGTCTGGTCAAGATACGTGCGGTTGCTGGGTTCGGAAAAGCTTGCCAGATAGCTTTCGATGGAAATATCAACAGTCTGGCTGGGCTGTTCGGTCCCGGTTCCAGGACTGCCTTTTATGCCGACGCTGGACATATATCCGGTATAATATCCCCACACATTGCCGACCCTGTTGAACGCGGTGTCATACATCATCAGCCAAAGCCGCGCTGTTCTTCCTTGCCAGTTCGATTTCGTCGCGATCAATGACAGCAACGCGTCATCAAGCGTTATGATCCCCGAAAGCGAAGCCGTGACTGTTTCTGAACCTTGGTCGCGGTGCGTCACTTGCGATATGTTGATCAGTTCCGGGGACAGCGCGGCAAAGGTGAAGCCGTCCAGCTCCGCGTCGCCCGTGCTGGCAAATGTTACCGAGTAAGGGGCCGTCGTCACTCGCAACGGATCGCCGACAAAATCAAGCCAGCCAACATAGCAGGGATGAATAAGGCTTGCCGACAGTGCGGCCTTTGCGCTTGCGTCGGGGCCCGGCATTAAAACGCTTCTTCCGCGTCAAATGCAAAACTGTAAATTTGACCAGCCGCGACGTCCCAGCCGCTTATATCGTTCGTCATTATCATAAGGGCATAGGGCCATTGGGCTTCTATTGCCGCCGCATTGGCGGGGCTTTTGCGAAGCGGCGGAACAATTGCGGCGGTCCCCGTCGTGCCGGTCGCATAGGTCAGGTCGGCGCTAAGGACCGTCATCTGAACCGTTCCGTCGGCGAAAGGAATTGTGATCATCGAACCTTTGGGAAGATAGGTCGCGCCAATCGTGCCCGCTGGCAATGTAAGGGCCAGCGAATAGCCCGTCTGGGAAGCGCCGTTGACAGTTGGATTATTTGCGGCGGTCTGGGCCGCTTCAACGGCGCGCAAGGGGAAACTGTGAAAAACGCCTTGAAGCTGGGCAAAAAACGCGCGCCACGGGGCGGCATTGACTTGCCTGATCCGGGGCACGAATTCCCCTGAAGCGGACCAGCGCGCGGCGCCGGGAAGGATCACGGCTTGTCTGGTCCCCGTCCATTCTGAACGGTTTATCTGGCCCGGCTGGCGCAAAGTCCAGCGGATAGTGCGGCCCGATATGGGGGTCGGGGGTGGTATGATTCTCATGGGAGCCTTGGCCGTGCCAAGGTGCGAACGGTGGCCGATTGCGCGGCGGCGACGATATGGGGCGCGGCGCTTGCTATCTCTTGCCGAATGCGCGCGACTGTTTCCGCCGTCGCGCCCGGCGCATTGATTGTGAAATTAACGGTCGAACCGGCGCCGCCGAAGCCGTTAAGTTTATCATTGCTGACAATGGTGCCGGGCACGCGGGGAATGAACAATTCCGGGCCGCGCTCGCCCACCATCGCTAGTTTGCCTACCTTCGGCGATCCGCCTTCCGCAAAGCCCGGAAGTCCAAAAAGTGACAAGATAGTGCCTATCCCGCCGCCACCGCCGAAGCCGCCCGTGCCGCCGCCGAATATACTGGCTGTCAATTGCGCGGCAAGTTGCGACAGGATATTGACGCCAATGTCTTCGAAATGACGCCATAGGTCGTCCGTGCCGCCGCGAAACAGGCTTTCATAAAGGCCCGCCAGTTGCCGGATATTGTCTTCGCCGCGCGCCTTTGCTTCGTCGCCGAACAAGGCTTCAATCGCTTTGTCACCGCGCGCCGTGATCCGGTCCAGCGCGTCCCGGTCTGTGGCGGCGCTATCCTTGAAAATGTCCGCCCATTCCGCTTCGGCGTCACGTCGCTTGGCGGCAAAATAGGCCGCGTCTTGAAGCGCGACGACGGCCTTTTCCAGATAGACAAGATCGGCAATGCCCAGTTTAGGAAATTGCTCACGAATGCGGGCGAGCGACAAAGCCTGTTCGGCTTCGCGGTCGCGGCCTTGCGCGCGAAGCTCATCAATGCGGGCTTCTTCGCGGAACGCGTCAAGATAGTCTTGCGCTTCCTTGGGAAGCTTTCTGGTCTGTTCAACCATCGTGCCAATCGACGCGGCGGCAAGTATCGCCCGGACGTTGATAACCGACAACAGCGCGGACATAGCCGACAGCGCGCCGATCCCGCCGCCAGCGCCGACGGCTGTGTTGGCGGGCTGATCTAAAAAGCTGACTTTTTTATAAGGCCCGGTGGGCGACCTTCCACCAAGAAAAGCATCGGCTGGATCGGAACGGGCGGCTGGGCCGATAAACTTGGGGGCATTGCGACCGCCGCGAACCTTGTTGCGGGGCGCCGGGGTAATGGTGGGTTCTAGAAAACCAAAAAATTGACCTGTGGCGCGCCCTGCTTCGCGCGCATTTTGAAAAATGCTCTTATCGCGGTTAACAGGCTTTTCAAAGCGGTGGACGAAGGCGCTATATTCCGCGTCTGCCGCTTTCACTTCCCGAACGAAATCACCAAGATCATTTATAAATCCCAAAAGCCCGCCCGTGTTATTTGATAGCCAGATTGTGACTTCACCTTCCAGTTGAAGCTTCAGTTTGGCATAGGCGTCGGCGGCATCGTCCAGCCGCTTAATCTGATCGCCGGATAATTTGATCCCCAGCCGTTCATATTCATCGGAAAACTTGCGAAGCCCCGTCGATCCGCCTGCCAGCAACGTATCCAGTTCCTGCCCGGATTTGCCAAACAAAGCGGTTTCCAAAGCGGCGCGGCGGGCGGGTTCTGGAATTTTTGCCAGCGCGTCGGCAAGTCGGGGAATAACGACACCCGCCGTCAAAGCCCCGCTTTCAATTTCGGCGATGGAAAAACCTATTTCACTTAAAGCGGCGACTTGCTTTTTACTACCTTGGGCCGCCGCGCCGATGGACTTGGTCAACTTCCCTAAGCTGCTGTCCATAGTCTCTTGTGCAATACCAGTCTGGGTCGCTATATATCGATAGGTTTGAAGATCGTCGGTTGTGACGCCAAGCTGCTGTGATAATTCGCCCAGCGCGGAACCTGTTTCAAGCGAGCGGCGGGCGACGCCTATCAGGGTGTCAACGCTGAAGGAAGCGAGTATACCGGTAACAGCCCCGGCCCCAAAACCGGCCAGCGCCGTCTTCAGGCGACCCGCGCCCTTGCCCAGTTTGTCGAAGTTTCGGTCGACTGTGTTCAAACGTTTATTGGTATTGCGTTCGAAGGTGGCGACCTGGTTTTCAGCCCGCACCATTTGCTGGCGAAGCAATTCCGTGGTCGCGCTGATTTCGACGATCAGATCGTTGTCGCTTGCCATCGCCACTATTCCTTTGCGCGTTCGATGATCAGTTCAAAAGCGGACCAGAATTCATGCGGGGTTGACGCCCAAAAGTCGCCCGGCGCCCATTTCAGATCGACAATCGCGTGCGCCATTAGGCGACGGCGGGGGTCGCCATCCCGGTCCCCGTCGCCTTCGGCTCCCCCGCCGCGTCAAAGCCCCCCGTCGCGGCCTGAAACAACAGAATTTCAAGCTTCTTCAGGGCAAGCAACAAGCCGCCGGGTGCTTCCATAATCAATTGCCCGACACGCCCAGGATTGGCGTTTTTCATCCCTGTGTCGTCAGCCGACGCGCCTTCGCGAACGCACGCACAAACGATAATCGCGGCAACGCCCAGCGTCATTGATCCGTTGCCGGCCGCCTGGGCCAATTGAATAAGACCCATTCCGGTCTGCCCTTCAAACTTCTGGATAGCATCAAAGGACGGGCGAAGCCGCGCGGGCTGCCCGTCCAGAGACATTTCCATTTCGCCGCGAACTTTGTTCGTCATGACAGTGCGTCCACCGTCGGCGCGCTATCCGGCGCAAGCCCAAGGCTGTATTTAACCACATCATTTTGACCGTAATTGATGCTGAATTCGACCATGTTGCAGACGCATTCGAATATCTGATCACTATTGCCGAATGGTGTTTTTCTGATTTGGAACTTTTCGGCGGTTTGCGCCTTGAACAAGGTTTCCGCGCGGGTGAAGCCGTTCGCGTCGGGAAGGTCCGCAATGCCGTCCAGCTTCACGCTAATGTCGAACAGCCCGGCGGCCGACGTGCCATAAGGCGCGTTGTTTTTGTCGCTGGTGTCGATCTGGTTTGACTTGCGGTCATAGGACAAGTCTTGCTGTCCAGCGATCACGTTATAAGTGCCCGGCGTTGCGCTTTGAATGTAAAGCCGATAATTGTTGCCTAGTTTTTTTGCCATTTGATCCTCCATAGAAAAAGGTCCGCCCGGTCTGGCAACCGGCACGACGGACTGTCCGAAATGTGAAAAGTGTCAGGCGTCAGCCCGGTTGCAGAAAAACCAGAAAGCGGACGATCCCGAAATAAATGTCATCATCTTCAAGCCTAAATGTGTCTTCGCCCAGATAGACGGGGGAACTTATTTCGACGTCCAAAGTGATCGCCGGGGTCCAATTCTCTAATGCGGCGCGAATGCGTGATTTCAATAATGTGACGGGACGACGGGTAGGTCCGTGTGTTTCGCACTGGACGCTGACTATCACCCGGTCCAGTCCGGCCGACTTCCCGCCCGCCGCTTCGCCAGTGACAGACGCAATAGCGATCAAGGGGCGTGATTTATCCTGGGGAACGTGTGAAAACGTCTGAACGTCGCCGATCTGCGACGTCAGCCTATCATATAACGCTTTGTCCAGCCCAGCTTGAAAATCGGTCATTTTTGGCCCCTTGCAGCGCGTGCCAGCGCCCTTTCGAGCGCGGACCTTATCCTGGGCAACTCATTGGTTTTGAAGTCTTGCCGCCGGCCGAACACAAAGTCATAGCGTGATGATGAAATGCCGCGAACGCGCGCCGAATATGTCGTTACGCCCCCCGCCTTCAACCGACGCTTGACAGTGACGGTTCGGGCGCGGCGACCTTTGTCTAGAATCCAACCATAAAAAAACTTCCGGCGCTTCGCTTTCGTGATCAGACCAATCTTCAGCGTCAGGGCTTTGTCTGAAACCTTGACGGCAAGCGCGGCGGACAGGGCACCGGTGCGGTGCGGCGCTTCGGTCTTGGCTTTGAACAGCAATCGCTGTCCGGAACCCCGCAATTCTTCCGCGACTTCGCGCGTCACAAATTCGGGAAGACGCTTCAGTGTCCGGCGAAGCTGGGACGCTCCTTTCACCTTCGACCTCATAGTGCCGCTGTTTCCGCGAAAATGACCAACATTTGCCGCCGACCGTCGGGATCGACGACGGATTGAATGGCAAATTTGTCGCCCGCCATGTCTATCCGATCAATGATCGTCACGTCTTCACGGAACCGCATTTGAAACCGCCAGCCTTGCGCCGCGCGCAAAGTTCCAGCAACAAGGGCTTCCTTTGATCCGACCGGCGTCGCTTCAGCCATTGCTTCCCCGAAGCTCGACCAAGTGCGCGTCGTCGCGCCAGAGCCATCCGCGCTATCAGCGGCCCGTTCGAATGAAATTTTTCTGTTCAACAATCCAAGGCGCATTGGTCGATCATTCAAAAAATGAAACGCGATAGGCTTCAAGAAGCCAGTCGACAGACATTTGCAGCGCCGCCGGTATTTGACCTATGACGACGGCTTCGCGGTTCTGGTCCCAGTGACTTATCAGCAACTTCATCGCTTGCTTGATCGTTTCCGGAACATCGGCGGCCGTCGCCCAGCCGCCCGTCCATTCAATATAAACGGCGGACGGGCGCGCCTGGGTTGCGGGCCATGTTTTATCAGGGACAAGATGAACCCAGGCGGGACGGCTTATGGTGTCCACAATGTAATCAGTGGAAGGAAATGTCTGCAAAGTCCCCGCCAGATCATAAAATTTGACGGACGAAACCGTCACCAGTCCGGCACCCAGACAGATTGGCCCGCAAGGGAAGTTGAAAAGGTGTGTTTGCAGGGTTTGACGCAACACGGGAAAACCCAGTTGTTTTTCAATCGCATAATGCGCCGCCGTGCAAAGTTCGGCCAAGAAAACATCTTGGCTGTTATCGCCAGACGCGATCCGCAATTGTCTTTTCGCGGCGGCAAGATCGACGGCGTTGCCGTTGGCGGGAACAGTGACGATAGTCCCTTGTCGCATAGCCCCCCCTTGCCTGTTGTCGTTCAAGCGTTTTGAAAACCAGAAAGCGGCGGTCGCCTTGCCCGCGAACAAGCGCCGCGACCGCCAGTTGAGGGAGAGAGGGAAGGGCGGCGTTACTTCTTGCGCGCCGCCAGAAGCGCGTCGATCTTCGCGGCTTTATCCGCACCTTCGGCGACCGTCACCTTTTGGGCGGCGATCAGCTTGTCCAGATGTTCGTCGGAAATGGCTTCCAGATCGGTGCGGGCCTTGGCTTCCGCCGCCGCTTTGGCTTCGTCCGCTTTTGAAGCCTTCGCGGGTTCGGCGATCTTGCGTTCGATCAGATCGGCGGCAATTGCGTCTTCGAAGCCAGCGACTTCGCCTTCATTGTAAAGCGCCCCTACCGTAAAGGGCATAAGGAATTTGACTGCTTTCATGACTATTTCCTTTTTTTGGATCAAATGTTTTGGCGGCTGGGCGGCCGCAGTTTCCGGAATGCTGATCCGGCGAACAGGGCCGCCCCTTTACCCCCCGGATCAACTGATCCAGGCGACGTCAGTCAGAACCGCGAAGGCGGTGTCATAGCGGACTTGGGTGTCATGCTCGGCGATAAGACGAACGATTGTTTCATCATTGCTGAACGCCGCGCGCATTGTGCCGCCGTCGTCATACGCCGCGACGTCGGACGCCGCGATTGCAATTTGTTCCGTGTCTCCAATCATGAACTGGGCGAAGTCGCCGAAATAGACTTCACTCTTGTTCGTGCCGCCGCCCAGATTGTCCGGAACTGACGTCGTGACGCCAATCGGATAAATCCCCAGGCGACCTTCACCAATTTCAGGATAGGCTTTGTTGCCATTGCCATCGCGAAGGGTTTCCAGGAACAGCAAAGTCCGGGGCGACATGATATAGCCGCACTGGGTCATAGGAATGTTCGCATTCAAAACGGCAAGCTTCAACTTGCCCAGATCATTTGAAACATTTGCCAGATTGACCGTGGCATTAGCGGCGATAACATTGCCGGCCGCGATCAGGTTGCGAAGACCCGTCGGCGCGGTGGAAGACCCAGTCCCGCGAAGAAACTGTTGATCTTCCTTCACCGCGACGCCTTCGATCAGATCATCCCGGATCATCATCTGCACGTTCATGGACGAACGGCGAATAAGCTGGTTTGTGATCGGCACGAGCGCCGTCAGCCGCTTCGCTGACATGGTGATTTGCCCGACAGTGACCGCCGTCTTAGGCGCGGCAACCCGCTCGCCGACATAGCTGGCTGACGATCCGGCGGTTTTCTTCCGCGTCGTCAAATTGCCGTCCGGCATCGGGATCGTCCGCGCGCCCATGCGCCGAATGACGACGCGCGGGCGCAAAATGTCAATGAAGTCGGACGAATAGGCGGTGTCAACAAGAAACCCGCCCTTAGTGTCGGTTGCCTGTTCCATGTTGGCAACAATCTGCCCCATTTCCGAACCGTAAAGCTGTTCCGCCGCATTGGCGACCGTCCGCTGGTCTGCCCCGCCCATAGCGACAGCTTGAGCAAGACGGGCGATCATGATCCCCGGCTTGATTTCAGCCTTTGGCTGGGCGAACACGGTAGCACCCGGCGACGCTGGATTGCCGGGGACGACGACAGGCGAAGCCACCGACGCCTTGAGCGCCAAAACTTGTTCTTCGCGGCGAATAGAAGCCTGAAGCCCGTTTGCCTTCGCAAGCAAGGCATCATATTGACCTTGTTCTTCGGCTGTCAGATCACGGGGTTCTTCCGCAGTTTCGGCCGTCGCGGGAAGGACAGCGCCCGCAATTACTAGGTCCATGCTGGCAAGAACGGCCGCCAGCGATTGTTTCAATGCTGTAATACGCATTGCATTTCTCCTTAAAGGTTTGAAGCAGCGCGCATTTGCGCGACTTCGAGGGAAAGCGCCGCAGCGGCCCGCCGTGGCGTTGCTGAACGAACCGGCTTTGAAAGCTGTGCAAGGACCGCAGGAAGGCCGCCAGCCTCCACGCGGTCAATCATTCCGGCTTCCTTGGCTTGTCGGGCAGACTTGGTTGCGCCGCGTCCGAAGTCCTGCTTCACGGTGGAAGCGGGAACCTTGCGGCCGCGTGCTACATCTTGAATGAAAACTTCTTCGATCCCGTCGATCATTTCACGGACCTTCGCCTGTCCTTCGTCCGTGGACAGGTCCAGGCGTTTGTCAGGCGCGTTCGAACTGACGACATGAACGGCGCGCGCGCCTTCACTGTCCGGCAATTCCTGGACACTTCCTGACATCATCACACCGATTGACCCGATCAATGCAAACGGGTCCGCGATGACTTCGCTGGCTTGGCTGCAAATATGATAAGCCGCCGAACAGCAAAGGCCGGTCACGAAAACCGTTACTGGTTTTGAAGAAGCGGCGACCAGCGACGCAAAGGCGCGGACGTCCGTTATCACGCCTCCGGGGCTGTCCGCGACGATCAGAATGTGACGAACTTCAGGGCTTGCTTCCAGTTTGCGGAAGTCAGCGGCAAGGCTTGCCAGCGACGTCGCGCCGGACATTTCCGTCAGCATATTTGCGCGCGGGAATATAGGCCCGAACAGCGGAAGGCTGGCAACGCCGTCGCGGATCGCGGCGGACTGGGCACCGGGGAACGGCGCGCCCATTTCCGCAATCGCTTCCGCCATGCGATCATTGTGCCCGTCCATCTCGACGCCGATCACTGCGGGATTGTCGAACGCCCGCGAAGCAATCGCTTCGATTGCGTCCAGATAGTCGGGCAGGATCGCCCAAGGCTGCGAACGGATCGCCGCCAGAATGCGTTTATTCATCGGGATCGTCCCCTTCAGGTTGCTGTTGCGGCGGCGAAGCGGCCCCCGGATTGGGTTCCCCCGACACCGCCATGTTCGCCGGGCGCCAGCGTTCTTCGCCAGCCTTGCCCCCGATTGGTTGCATGTTCTCTTTCTTCCGGATTTCGTCGGCATTCAGCACGCCGCTTTCGCGCGCGGCTTTATATGCTTCCCAGCGGGTCTTCACGTCACCCTTCAGCAACGCGTCCGGCATGAATTCGAAGAAGTGTCCCGGTTCGGCGAAGTAATGCGTCGCCGCGCTGGCGACGCGTTCATAGTGCGGCATCATGCTATACATGATGAATTCAAGCGATTGTTGTTCAATGTTTGAAAAGGTGGCGCGCGAAAGTTCATAGAGCAAATGCGGGGGAACCCCGAAAGCGCGCGCAACTTCGACGACATTGAACGCGCGGACTTCGACGAACTGGCTGTCCTTGTTCGTCGCCCCCAGCGTTTCCGCTTCCATTTCCTGATCCAGAACCGCGACTTCGCCCGCCTTCCGGGTGCCGCTGAACATGCGCTTCCAGTCGAACTTGATCTTTGCCTTGTCTTCCGCGTTAACCTTGCCTTTGGCTTTCAACAGGGTCGCGGGCTGGGCGTTGTTCTCCCAGAAATGACGGGCATATTCCCCGGCGGCAACCGCCGATCCCAGCATGTCGTCCAGCAACTTGACCCGGTTCACACCCAACAACCCGTCGCGGCTGAAGCCGGGAACGTGCCAAATATCTGTCCTGGTGAAGCGACCAGACGAGCCGTCCGGAAGCCGGGCGTCATAGAACAGTTCCAGCCCGTCTTTACGGTCCCAGTGCGAAGCCGGGTTGCACGCACGCGGATCAAGCCGGGACAGTGATTTAGGGCGGAACATGCCGTCGCGGTGGACGAAGTTTGCAAAGCCGCCCGCCATAAGCATATCGCCCAGCATCACTTCTTTGAACAGAAAAATTGACTGCGCTTCGTTCGGTCTATCGTGAAACATCGTGAACAGGTGCGACTTGTCAGCCCTGGTCTTGCCGTCATCGACCCGCCGATAGTAAAGCATCGGCGTCATGGCAAAGACGCCGGTTAAAATTTCTAGCGCATGAAGAACTGCCGGAAGCGACATGGCCGAATGTTCATTGATCGGAACACGACTTCCAGACTTTCCCCCGGACAATAGCCAAAATGTTTCGCTGTTCACATCAGTCAGCGGTGTTGAAGCTGAAGGACCGCTGGACGCGGGCTGGGCGGCGCCGGACAGCCAGCGCGAAAAATTTGTTCTAATGCCCATTATAGACCTGTATATTCATGGGTCGTCGGACCAGTGTCCGGTTCGACCATTACAATCGGCGCAATTGCGTTAATCATGGCGTCAACCCCGTCGATCTTATTGGCGCTTGCCGGACTTTCCTTTTTAGGAATGATCGTCCCGTTCACATGGCGCGTGACAACTGCGTTCGAAACCATCCATGTCATGACAGGATTGCCGTCGTGTCCAATGTGCTTCGCCGGGTCTTTCGCCCGGACGCGGGCTTCCAGTTCCTTCGCCGGGTTTGTGACATTCGCCGCCGACTTGTGAAGAACAACGGCAATCGGATCGTCCGGCGATCCCAGGTCTTCGTTCAACCGCGACGCCATTTGCTGGGCGGCGGCGAACTGGTCGAACGTGATCTTCCGAACCGATTGGGTTGCAACCATCCAGCGAATAAACATTTCGACCGTGTTATGATCAACAAAGTCGCCGGGCGTCGTCAGCAAGTCACCGCGCCATTCTGGCGGCAATTCCTTCAGCGGCTTATCCGTGATCGGCTTCCCGTCGTCATCCAGATCGAACAACGGCGGAAGACCTTCCAATTCGTCTTCGTTCAGCGGCGGTCCGCCATTATGCCCGGACCAGACGCCATAGGTCGATTGACCAGTGTCGCTTTGCGTTTCGCGCAACAGTGCCGCTGAAGGAATAAAGAACTTCGGCTTGACGATGATCTTGCCGTCGTCACCTTGCCCGATCAGAACAACGGCGGTTATGTCGTCCTTGTCCGCAAGGTCGGCGCCGACGGTGCATTCCAGCCCGTGAAAGTCGTTCCAGTCCAGCCCTTCAATCTTCGCCTTGTTCCATTGGTCAACCGAAAGCCAGGCACTTGCCGCGTTCAGCCAGACGTTCAGGCGCTTTGTCAGAAATTCGCCAAGGCTATCCGGGCTGGCCTTCGCTTCGATTGCATAGCCCCGAAACTCGGACAGATCGACGGCGGACCCCAGCAAGGGGTTTGCCTTGCGCCAGGTCGCTTCGTCGAACGGATTGTCGCCTTCGTCGATTGTGAAGATGATCCCGAAATAGTGATCAGCTTCGACCGCTCCGTTCAATATCTTCGCCAACAAGGTCCGCTGTTCATAACAGACGCCCCGGACGTTATAGCCCGCCGTCGTGATCATCCACATAAGCGGTTGTTTTCGCGCGCCGAAGGCTGACCTGATCACGTCGAACAGCCCGCGATCCTTGTGCGCGTGAAGTTCGTCCAGCACGCCGACATAGGGGTTCCAGCCGTCTTGCGTGGACGACTTCGAATTGATCGGCTGAACCGATCCGCCATTCTCCCCGCATGTGATCGACCGCGACCATGCCTTCAGGGCGAACGCGTTGCGAAGCGCCGACGTCCGGTCCACCATTAGCTTCGCGGGCTTGAAGACCTTATCGGCTTGCGCGCCCGTCGTCGCGCCGACAACAATGTCCGGCCCCAACTCGCCTTCGCATGTAAGACAATAAAGGACGATCCCGGCTGTCAGCGTTGACTTCGCGTTCTTCCGGGCGACTTCGATATAGGCGCGCGTGAAGCGGCGGCGATCATCCGACTTGCGGCGGAACCCAAAGACATTGACCAGAATGAAGATTTGCGCCGGTTCCAGCGTCAGCGTCGCCGTGTCCCATGAACCCTGAACGTGCGGCAACTTTTCAAGGAAGTCGCAAACGTCGTTTCCGTGCCATTCGCTGAAATAAAATTCGCAGTTGCGCCGCTTCGCGCGCTTCAGATCGTCCAGAAACCGGCGGCACGCCAGGCGGACAAATTCGCAATGTTCCTTTCGCTTCCGGTCCGCGACCGCCGCCTTCGCATAGTTGAAGGCAATCTGGACGAATTCACTGTCAAACTTTTCGACCGTTTCGCGCGAACGGGTTGTCGTTTTGCGTGACGCCATGCTTTGGTCCTTGGCGGACGCGCGGTCCAGCTATGCCCAGCAATTCGCGCATTCGGCGAAGTTCAGACAGATATGCGGCTGGCGGCGGTTCGCCGGATATGAACGCCGCGCGTGCAAGGGCTTCCGTCGAACAATAAGTCCCAAAAAGTGAACTGTCCTGTTCAGTCACACCCGCAAACATGACGCGGCTTATTTCTTCAATCCAGATTTCTTGTGCCGCTGGGCAAAGATAGTCCGGCATCATCGGCGGATCGCCAATCATGACCATCTGGATAGGTCCGGCGCCGTCCCTATCCTTCCGAAGTGTCCCGCGCCTTGCTTTTGTTGCTGGAAGCTGGGGCTTAGGACCGCGTTGCATTCTCGACTTCCAGGTGAAGAGGTCCGTTGCTGATAGTGCCCCGCCGCTTCAATTTCATACTGCCATGTTCGCGCGCGGTGTTTTTGTGAATGTCAAGCAAAATCGAAGGCATACCGAACCCCTATGTCTGAAAATTTAATGGACCACGGGAATTATATTTGACCGTGCAAAAATTTGACTACCCAACCGGTCTTGCGGCCGCGCGTTACCAGAGATTGAAGCCCCCCCTAGCTTCCAGGTCTCCGACGACGCGCGCAGAATGTTGTTTGCAACTTCCTATTGATCGCCAGCAAGGCGTGCGTGTGTTCAAGCCGGGCGCGCTTGGTCTTCAGCGGCGCGCGCGGCTTCCTTCCCGTGCTGTCTTTTCCTTATGACACGGATCGCACAAGCTTTGAAGATTGTCGCCGCCGTCCGTGCCGCCCAAGTGCTTAGGCTTTATGTGATCGACCGTCGTGGCGACGATTGCGCGACCAGCCTTCAGACACATTCGACAAAGCGGTTCGCGCTTCAATACCCGCACGCGAAGCTGAACCCAAGACCAGCCATATCCGCGTTGTGTAGAAGATTTCCGTGACGTTACTGCCCAGCCACGAACCTTGGCTTGACGCGGCGTGGCGTTAAGATTGGGGGGGCGCTTCGCCATTGGCAATTAAGAAAAACGCCCGGAAGGTAAGTCCGAAGACAAACCCGACGGGCACAACTCTAAACGATGACTGAATACTATCAAGTCCGTGTGCATTGTCAAGCGTCTTCACG
>JANNWX010000029.1:0-1661 GCA_031409315.1 Sphingomonadales bacterium
TGACCAGCCCTTGCTGTTCCAGGGCAGAAACGGTTCGTCGAATCGTTTCTTGGGTAACTGAAAGCCGAACGGCTAAGTCTTGAATGCGCGCAGTGCCATTTTCATTCAAAACATCCAGAATCTCCCGCGCACGCTGGCTCATTTTTTAGGCACACTTTCTATATGAGTGGTTTTATAGCGAGATAACCACAAATTAATTTAATATATCCAATAAAAGCCAACATGAAACAACAAAAAACAACAAATATTTTGACAGGCCATCGCTTGTGATGCACCATCTCTGCAGGGCAAAGCCGAACGGTTGGATCGGCATTTTAACAAAACTTTCTGGAACGGGTTGCTCTGCTGCAATGAAAATCTGCAATATCTGGCTTGCGTATGGTGGGGTGGTTTTGGCCATCCTTAGACTGGCTTCAAGTTCATTTTCCCAAGGATGGTATAGTTGGCGTCGAACTGAAGACGTCGCAAAAAATTGGATAACGATGTAATGGGTGGGCGTGATCGTCTGGATCGTTCCGTGCGCCTTGAGGGCGGGCCAAACCTTTTGGCCCGCCCTAATTGCGTTGTACGCTTGTTTGATTTGATCAACCAAGTTGCGGACATGTCTATATGACCCTGCAAGATCGCATATTGGCGCTATCAATTTGGCAGGGACAGGCAACTGTTATGCCGCTGGACGGGGGCATTACCAACCGCAATTTTTTAGTACAAGATGCTGCACGCCGAGCCGTAGTTCGGATTGGTACGGATGTTGCTGTCCATCATATCATGCGGTTTAATGAACTTAGTGCCAGCAAAGCCGCTTTTGCGGCAGGCGTTTCTCCCGAGGTAATTTACCACGAGCCGGGGTTGCTGGTTATTGATTTTGTCGATGGAAAGACGTTGGCGGCGGCTGACTTTTTAAATGATTTGGTCCTAGATGAAGCCATTGATCTGCTGACGCGTGCGCATCGCGACATTCCACTCCATTTGCGCGGACCAGTGTTGGCATTCTGGGTTTTCCATGTGATCCGCGACTATGCCGCTACTTTGCGTGCCGCAAATAGCCACCATATATCAAAACTTTCTAACCTTATGGCGCAGTCAGCCGCATTAGAGGCCGCTGTTGGCCCGATTGATTTGGTCTTTGGTCACAATGATTTGTTGCCAGCCAATTTCTTGCACGACGGCACCCGCATGTGGCTGATTGATTGGGATTATGCTGGTTTCAACTCGCCGCTATTCGATCTTGGCGGGTTGGCGGCAAATAATGGGCTTGGCTCCGCGCAAGAAAACCGAATGCTAGAGCGCTATTTTGATCGTCCTGTGACAGCTTCACTTTGGCACAGCTATCTTGCTATGAAAGCGGCCTCTGCTCTGCGTGAAACATTATGGAGCATGGTGTCCGAAATTCACTCCACCCTGCCTTTCGATTATTCGGCCTACACCCGTGCCAATCTTGCAAACTATGAATTGGCCTTCGCTACCTTCGAGACCCACTAAGGATTGTTTATGACTGACCTGCCTACAACCGCGCGCGCCGTAATCATTGGTGGGGGCATCATCGGATGCTCTGTGGCCTATCACTTGGGCAAATTAGGCTGGACCGATACAGTTTTGCTTGAACGCAAAAAGCTGACATCCGGCACCACGTTTCATGCCGCTGGGCTGGTCGGGCAACT
>JANNWX010000030.1:0-6172 GCA_031409315.1 Sphingomonadales bacterium
CGATGAAGCCAGACTTGAATTGGGAATGTTATGACAGTCACCACCCGCACCCGTCCCGCCGCACTCACGCTGACGCCGACGGCGGAACAGCGCATCGCCGACCTGATGGCGAAGGCACCCGCCGGGACCATCGGCGTCAAACTGTCGACCCCGCGCCGTGGCTGTTCCGGCCTTGCCTATTCGGTCGATTATGTGAGTGAGGCCGCGCCGTTTGATGAGCGGATCGAAACACCCGGCGGCCTGTTCTTCGTTGACGGCGCGTCGGTGCTCTATCTGATCGGATCGGTCATGGACTGGGTCGAAGATGATTTTACCGCTGGCTTCGTGTTCGCAAACCCCAATGCCAAGGGCGCATGCGGCTGCGGTGAAAGCTTTACTGTCTAATAACCGAGGCTGAACCGCACCGCCGCCCCGATATCATCGGGCGTCGCTGCTATGTTGCCGGGGTCTTTGCGGAAATAAAGGTTGGTGGTCAGCGCGCCGCCAAGGATCGGCAGGCGATAAGCGCCTTCAACGATGCGTTCGCGCCCGTCCGGGGCGAGGTTGAACAGCGACGTTCTTGAGCGCGCTTCGCCCGATATATAATCGTAAGCGATCGGCAGCGTCAGATTGAAGCCACCTTTGGCAACGCGCAGTGGCTGACTGACCCGCAGCGAGAGTTGATCAGACCGCCCGAACATACCGGTGCGGCTGACATCAAAAGACCAGGAATTGGTTCGCAAATGATCGGTCCGGGCACGCAGTCCGCCCGCCGCAATCCGGGTCCAGCCAAATCGTGTCGCCGCGCCCAATCGCCAGCCTACACCCATAATCAGGCCAACCTGTGCATCACCAAACCAGCTGGTTGCGCCCTTGCCGCCCGAAAGAAGATCAAGGCGCGATCCAAGAATCGTGTCCTTCTCGCGCAATTGCGTGCCGCGCAGCGCCGCCGATACTGCGCCGAACGACCGGTCAAGCCCAAGCGTGAATAGATCATAAGCGTGGCGGCGGTACCCTTCGCGTGCGAATGACAATGTGTCGCGTTCCCACAACCGGGCATCGCCCTGTTCGACACTGACACTTAGGCCAGCCCGGCCCCTATTATGGCGCACCGCAAAGGCAGACTGGGGGCGCTGGGCAAACCCGAAGCCATCATCGGCTGCCTCCGCAATCAAAAAGGCCGACGCACGGCGCAGCGACGGCACATCGATCAGGGTCGCACCCGGTGTCGCAAAGCCCAATGCAAATTGGGTATCGCGCGACAATTTCGTCACCACCGAACCCGCCAGCGCACGCGCGCGTCTTTGTTCGGTTCCGGCCAGCAACAGATGATTGACGGCGACGCCATCCCGGCCCGGCGCAATTGACAGCGCGATGCCCGTCGCTCTGCCCGACGCAATTTGGGTGCGCGCATCCAACGCCAGCACGGGAACCAATTTCGATTCCCTGTATGCCTGTCTGATCGTACCGGAAAAATCCATGTTGAACGCCCGACCGTATCCATCAACAATGATAGCCCCGAGGCCGGTCTTCCCGGCATCGCCCATTGGCGCAGACATGCTTCCATTGGCGCTGGTCGATATGGCGATGGCTGATCCTGCTAGCGATGTTTGACCCTGCGGTTGGAACGCGCGTTCTATATTCAACTCACCGCGCCCATAGACAGGGTCATCGCCCGTCGCACCAAGATCGGTCGCAGTCCGCAGTAACAGGTCGACAATCTGGCGTCCTGTCAAATTCGGAAACGCCTGCGCAAGCAACGCGACGGCACCCGCAATGGTTGGCGCGGAAAAACTGGTCCCGCTGAAAAAGAAAGACGTCCCAGTTTCATCGATTGACCGGACACGAACGCCCAGCGCCGTCAGATAGACCGATGATGCATTGCCCGCCCGATTGGAAAAACTGGCAATCTGGTGTGCGGAATCAACGGCCCCGGCGATGATGATCTGACCGCGCGCAATCGATTCGGTGGCAACCTGTGCAAAGGAATCGGGGTTTGCCGCTCCAATCGGGTCACTATCAAATTCATTGCCAGCCGAAAATACGATCACCAGCCCAGCGGCGGTCGCCCGGTCGATTGCGGTGCGCAGCGTCGCATTTGGCGGTGACCCGCCAAGAGAGATATTGATGACCCGTGCGCCGCTGGCAACCGCACGGTCGACGCCCCGGGCAATGGCATTATCCCCGTGCGTGCATCCTTCATCGGGCCCGGCATTTGCACAGGAACCCATGCTATCGGTACGTAGAACCAACAAAGTGGCGTTGAACGCGACCCCGTGGGTTCCCAGATCATTCTTTGCCCCAAGCAAGATGCTCGACACCGCAGTTCCGTGCCCGCCTTCATCCTGCAACCCGCGCGTGCCAACAAAATCGCCGGAACTGGGGTGGATACGGCCGGTGAATTCAGCACTGGTCAAATCAATACCGCTATCGATCACCCCGGCAATCACGCCAGCTCCTGTAGCACCAGCAGCATAGGCAGTAATCGCCCCGGCCTGAAATGCCGACACAGAACGTTGATATTCAACCGTATTGAACGCGGAACTTGGTGGCGGTGGCGGTGGCGGTGGCGGTGGCGGTGGTGTTTGGGCTGGCGCCTGAAGCGGTGCCGGGGTCGACGCAACGCCCCCGCCACCACAGGCCGTCGTGCCAAACGCCATTGGCAACACCATGCCCGCTAACAACAGCGCACGCGCCGAATCCCGCATCCCAAAATCCTTAATTTATTGGTAAGCAACTTAGTCCGGGCGTGGACCGCATTGCAATTCATCAAGGTGGTAAACGTCTAGTTGGATGAAAGATTGAATCGACAGGCTGGCTTTCGCCGGTTTCGCGGCTAGAGCAATGCCATGCCTGCCAGCCTTTCCCATATCACCACTTGGATATTCGATCTCGACAACACACTTTATCCATCATCCTGCGATCTCTTCGCCTTGATCGATGCCAAAATGGGCGTGTTCATTCAGGAGTTACTGGGCGTAGATGCCATTGAAGCGCGACGCATCCAGAAAGGTCATTTTCACAAACATGGCACGACACTTAGTGGACTGTGCCGCGAACATGACATCAATCCGAAGGACTTTCTGGATTTTGTCCACGATATTCCTCTCGACCGGGCACGCCCGGATCCGGCGTTAAAAGCCGCATTGTTGGCACTTCCGGGTCGCCGTCTGGTTTTTACCAATGGAGATGCGGCTTATGCCAACCGCGTGCTAGATGCGCTTGATCTGTCGGATTGTTTTGAATGCGTTTTTGACATTTATGCAGCGGACCTAGTTCCAAAACCTGATCCGCGGCCCTATGCGGCGCTGTGCACGCACTTGGCTGTTGACCCGGTCCGCGCCATTTTCGTCGAGGACATGGTTCGCAACCTAAAGCCCGCCAAGGACCTAGGCATGGCCACATTGTGGATCAATAATGGCTCTGAACAGGCAGAAGCTATTGCCTGCCCCAGCTTTGTCGATCATGAAACGCACGCCTTGTCCGATTGGTTGGCCCATATGATGGAACGGAAATACGCATGACCAGCGCACTCAAAACCGCGATTGATGCCGCATGGGACAATCGCGACAACATTTCACCAGCCACCGCCGGCGAAATCCGCGATGCCGTCACTACGGCGCTGGACGGGCTTGATTCGGGCCATTTGCGGGTCGCCGAAAAAGTGGAAGGCGCATGGCACGTCAATCAATGGCTCAAAAAGGCGGTTCTCCTCTCCTTCCGCCTTAATGATATGGCGATGATCCCCGGCGGCCCCGGCGGCAGCCACTGGTGGGACAAGGTGCCATCCAAATTCGATGGCTGGGGCGAAAACCGATTCCGTGATGCGGGCTTTCGCGCGGTCCCCGGCGCTATCGTGCGGCGCGGCGCGCATATCGCCAAAAATGCCGTGCTGATGCCTAGCTTTGTCAATCTTGGTGCATATGTCGATGAAGGGTCGATGGTCGATACTTGGGTCACCGTTGGAAGTTGCGCCCAGATCGGCAAGAATGTCCATCTGTCGGGCGGCGTAGGCATTGGCGGCGTTCTTGAACCACTTCAGGCTGGCCCAGTCATCATTGAGGATAATTGTTTCATCGGGGCTCGATCAGAAGTCGTCGAGGGTGTGATTGTGGAGGAAGGCGCCGTCCTGTCGATGGGAGTCTTCATTTCTTCGACCAGCAAGATCATTGATCGCACCACAGGTGAGGTTTTTGTCGGCCGGGTCCCCGCATATTCGGTGGTCGTGCCGGGATCGCTGCCCGGCAAGCCGCTGCCTGACGGCTCACCTGGGCCAAGCCTGTCCTGCGCTGTTATCGTCAAACGCGTTGATGCACAGACACGGGCTAAAACAGCAATCAACGAACTGCTGCGCGATTGATCAGCTAAAATCAAAAGTAAGGCTCATACCGATCTGCTATGATCTTCTGTCGTCCGGGGATATCGCGTCACAGAAATAGCTGGCCAGCCTGCGCAAGACCACGAGTCCGCAATAAAGGGCGAAAAAGTGGCTCCCCGGGACGGATTCGAACCATCGGCCGTCCGATTAACAGTCGGATGCTCTACCACTGAGCTACCGGGGAACACTGTCGTTGAGGGCGGGCCTATGCAATGGCCGCGCCCGAATTGCAACCCGTTCAGACTGCAAATTGTTCCATGGTGATCCGGTCATCCAGCGCATGTTCGGGATCGAACAACAAAGTGAGTGCAGATGCCCGGTCGATCTCGACGCTGACCGTTGCAATATCGCGGACTTCCTGCTGATCGGCAACCGCACTGACAGGGCGTTTTATGGCATCGAGCACCCGGAACATGACCTTGGCCGATTCCGGCAAAAGCGCGCCGCGCCAACGACGGGGACGAAACGGGCTGATCGGGGTAAGCGCCAACATCGCCGAACCCAGTGGCAGTATGGGGCCGTGCGCCGACAAATTATACGCGGTTGATCCAGCAGGCGTTGCCACCAGAACACCGTCGCAGACAAGTTCCGGGATCACCACCCGGTCATCAACCGTCACTTCCAACTTTGCCGTCTGCCGCGTTTCACGCAGCAGCGACACTTCGTTGATGGCCGGCGTCGAAACGCGTTCACCGTCGATTGTTTCGGCATCCATTTTCAAAGGAACGACGCTGAAACTCTTGGCGCGGGAAAGCCGCCGTTCCAGCCCCTTTTCGCGCCATTCATTCATCAGGAAACCAACGGTGCCAAGGTTCACCCCGAACACTGGCAAAATCTTTCGCCGCCCGAGCATCCCGTGCAGGGTTTGCAGCATGAAACCGTCGCCACCAAGCGCAACGACCATATCAGCGTCTTTCAGGTCAACCCAGTCGTGCTGGTCGCGCAGCCGGTGTGCGGCATCCTGCGCTGCTTCGGTTGGAGATATCAGCAACGCTCGTTTCACGTCCGTCTTCATCCGCCAGTCACATTCATATGCCGCTGGGTTGCGTTGACGCTCAAATCGAAATCATGGGCCTTTGCTTTGGCCCCGATTGCGCGGTCGAGCGCGGCATCAAGCGCCAGCGGATCATCGCTGCGGAGGGCCGCGCGTAGATCAACCTTGTCATCATGGCCAAGGCACATATAGATTTCTCCGGTTGCCGAAACGCGGACACGGTTACAGCTGCTACAGAAGTTTTGGGTGAGCGGTGAAATGAAACCGATTCGCGTTCCCCACTGCGCGACAGTAAAATAGCGCGCAGGGCCGCCGGTTTTATGCGTGCTTGGGATCAGCCCATACTGGCTCTCAATCGTCGCGCGCACCTTGGTCAGCGGAAGGAAGCGATCCTGCCGGTCATCATCAATCTGGCCAAGCGGCATTGTTTCGATCAGCGACAGATCAAAACCCTGTTCACCGCACCATTTGATCATCGGGATGATTTCATCATCGTTCAATCCATTGAGTGCGACCATGTTGATCTTGATTGCAAAGCCGCGCTGCTGTGCTGCGTCAATTCCAGCCAGAACCCGAGTGAGGTCTCCTTGCCTGGTGATATATTTGAAAATGTCAGGATCGCGGCTGTCAAGGCTGACATTGATCCGACGGATCCCGGCATCCCACAAACCGTCAGCATGGGCGGCCAGTTGGGTTGCGTTGGTCGTCAGTGTCAGTTCGTCGAGCCCGCTGCCCAGCAATTTGCCGATTTCCATCGCAACTTGAACTGCTCCGCGCCGGGCGAGGGGTTCGCCACCGGTCAGCCTGATCCGCTTAACGCC
>JANNWX010000031.1:0-9791 GCA_031409315.1 Sphingomonadales bacterium
TGAAGTGATCCGGGTTGAACCGATTGGTGGCGATCAGACCCGCCGGTTGCTCGGGTCGGGTGCAGGCTATTTTCCGATGTATAACCGCCATAAACAAAGCATCTGCCTTGATCTGAAATCAGAACAAGGCATTGAAATTGCAAAGCGTTTGTGCGCGCGCGCCGATGTTCTGGTTGAAAATTTCCGCCCCGGCGCACTCGACCGGCTCGGCCTTGATTATGAGACGCTCGAAAAGGCGAACTCGCGCCTGATCTA
Source organism: Sphingomonadales bacterium (assembly GCA_031409315.1). Classification (GTDB taxonomy): domain Bacteria; phylum Pseudomonadota; class Alphaproteobacteria; order Sphingomonadales; family Sphingomonadaceae; genus Aquisediminimonas. The sequence goes on from JANNWX010000031.1 coordinate 256, forward strand.
TTGTTCGCAAAAGGGCTTCCTTCCCGGTCCCTATGAGGATCGCACCGCGCTTGATGAGGTCGCGCAAATGATGGGCGGACTTGCCTATATGACCGGGCCTCCGGGCAAGCCGCTGCGTGCTGGAGCTAGTGTCATTGACGTCACCGGCGGCATGTTCGGGGTCATTGCCATCCTTGCCGCGCTAGAGGAGCGTCACCGTACAGGACGCGGGCAAAAAGTCATCTCCTCGCTTTTTGAAACGACCGCCTATCTGGTTGGCCAGCATATGGCGCAAAAGGCAGTGACCGGGAAAGCCGCTGATCCGATGCCGGCCCGAATTTCGGCGTGGGCGATTTATGATGTGTTTGAAACCAGTGACGAGCCCGTCTTTATCGGCGTGGTCACCGATGCATTGTGGGGAAAATTCTGCGCATTGTTCAACCTTGACGCGCTGTGGGCCGACGCTTCCTTGCGCAAGAACAATCAGCGCGTCTTGGCACGCGACCGGATCATGCCAGAAATCCGGGCACTGATGAAAACGCTCAGCCGCGACGCTATCATCGCCAAACTTGACGGGACCGGCCTTCCCTTTGCGGCCATTGGTCGCCCGGAGGATTTGTTCGATGACCCACATTTGATAGCATCGGGTGGGCTGGAGGATGTGACTATGCCTGACGGATCACAAACAAGCCTGCCCGCATTGCCAATTACGATGCACGGCAGGCGCGCAACACTTCCGTCTGCTTTGCCCAATCCAGGGCGGGACACCGCCGAAATCCTGCAAATGCTTGGATTTGATGCAGATACGATTGCTGCGCTGATCAGCAGCGGTGCTGCCGAAGGAGAATTGACATGATGAAGATTACAGCCACCGTCATTGCCGCATTGCTTGGCATCAGCCCGGCGCAAGCCGCCGAAACCCCAAGGACATCGCCCGGGGTGTCCGCGCCGCTTGTCCGCGCGCCGACCGACATCAGGCGCACGACGATCATCGTTCGAAGCATCGAAAATTCGTTGAAGCTCTACCGCGACGTCATGGGCATGAAAATCAATTATGACGCCATCGTCGAAACGTCTGGCGTTGCGTTGCCTGCGGGTAAACCAGGGTCAAAAACACGGTTGGTTTTGCTCAATGCCAATGATCCTTTCATTGGCTGGATCGGCATGATGGAATGGCTGGACCCAAAACTGGGCAAGGCCAAACCCTATGCAAAGCGCATGTCCTATGGCGGCGTCGTGATCGTGACGAATACCGATGATGTTGACGGGCGCTGTGCTGCGGCGGCAAAAATACCAGGCGTGACGATGACGGCGCCCCCGCGCATGCAGGAATATGCGGGCCGCAACGGAGCGCCCCCCATTCAGGTGCGCGGATGCAATTTTTTCGATCCCGATGGCATTTTGATCGAAATGAATCAGCTGATCAAATAGTCATCCACGCCGTGCAAATGATCGCGGCCCTGACCTTAAAATTTATACCCAGCCTCGACCCCGATCATCCGCCGCGCGCCCGGCGAAATGAACGATCCGCCAAATTCAATCGCCGGAATGGCTTCATTGATATATTTCCGGTCGAGCAGATTGTCGGCAAAAGCAGTCAGCGTCCAATTCTGGCCTTCCAGCCCAAACCGCAGATTGAGAACACCAAAGGCGTCCCGCTTCGCTACCCCGTAGCTGCCATTGCCGACGATTGGCGGTGCCATGAACAAGGACGCTGGCAACAGCGCGCTAAACACTGTCGGGCGATTCTGATCCTGCACCGTGTGGAACCATGTCGGGCCGGTGATCCGGTAATCAGCACGCATCACCACATCAATATTATCAGAGAGCGGCGCATCAATCTGAGACCCAAGGTTGATCGTATATTTGGCGGTATATGGCGATTTATTGCCCACCGTATACAGCCGCGAGCTATTCTTTTTGATCTCACTGTCGGTCAGGTTGATCGATCCGAAAAGTTTCCATCCTTCAACAATTTTGGCGCTGGTGTTTAATTCAACACCCTTCACATCGACCCGGTCGATGTTGGAAACGACCCGCAGCAGGCCAAAAGAGCCAACGAAAAATTCAAAAAACTGCATGTCGGTAATCCGGGTATAATATCCGGCCAAGTCGAATGTAATGCGGTTATCAAACAGCGATCCTTTGATCCCGGCTTCAAACGCGCTTGACCGTTCTTTACGGAATTGATCATTGATGTTCACATCTGCATCGATAGTGCCAAACGTAACGCCATTGTTGAAAAACTGGTTGATCGTTGCCGATGCGCCCTGATTGTTAAAGCCGCCCGATTTGAAACCAATGCCCCAATTGGCATAGATATTCGTGTTGGCCGAAGGCTGATAGCTAAAGGTTAGTTTTGGTTGAACCTGCTTGAAACTGTCGGATTTATCCGGGATCAGCCCAGTTGCGGGCAGTCCGGGATTGATTTTCCCGCCGGTGATCGGATCAGCAACGTTTGGCACGCGGCTCGATACGCTGCGGTCCTCGACATCATAGCGCAAAGCAAGGCCCACTTTGAACTGGTCCGACACGTCATAATCAACCGAGCCAAAGGCGGCGTAAACGTCGGTCTTGAATTTGTCCGAATAAAGCTGCGATGTCGGATTGGCGGTGCCCGGCGCATTGTAAAGCTGCTGGATCAAACCATTGCCAAGATCAGCACCAAGGCTGACCCCGACAGAGCGGTCAATGTGCAGGAAATAGCTACCCAATTGCCAGCTGAGCGGCCCGTCGCCGGTCGAGGCGATCCTAATTTCTCCGCTGATGTCCTTTTGGTTGCGCACTTGATACTGGGTGCCATCGCACGTCGTCGGGCTGTATGGCCCAAATGTCGATCCCGAAAAATTGAAGATGAACGGAACGGGAATTTGGCCAATCACGCCCGGCGGGTTAACTGGAAATCCAGTCCGCGCCGCTGTTGACGCAAAACAGGCATTTTGCACCGCTGTATTGGTGGCATTCGCCGGAGCACCAAAGGCAGGCGCAATATAACGTGCAAAATCAGCCGACGTCCCGTCCGCGGACAGGCTTTGTTTCACGTTGGAATAAAGCGCCCATGCAGTGAGCTTGGCTGATCCGAAATCATGCTCGATCTTGGCCGACGCATCAAAGGATGTCTGGTCGTTGGTGGGGCGAATGTTGCTATAATAACGGAACTGGTGGGCATCCACGTCTTCAAAAAATGCGCCGCCAAGCAAAGGCAGATGGAATGCCGCATTGAAATTGATCGACGCACCAGACAGGTCGGAATAACGCGCCTTTAGATCAAGGCTGGTATCATCGCCCAGTTCTGCAACAAACCGCCCATCCAGACTCCATATCTTTTGATCATCAACGACCTTCTTGTTCAAAAATATGTTGCGGTAAAACCCGTCGGTTGTCCGGTAATAACCTGACAGGACAAACCCGGCACTGTCGCTTACCGGCCCGGCGATATAGGCGGATCCCTCAACGCTGTTTTCGTTGGCGTAACTGGCCTTGATGCCGCCTTCCAAACGATCCCCCGGCTTCAAAGTTGAAATGACAATCGCACCTGCTGCGGCATTGCGACCGTAAATTGCGCCCTGCGGACCTTTGAGGATTTCGATCTGGCGGAGCGTGCCTTGGTTTTGGTTCAGTTGCGCGGTGTTGGTCTTCAAAATGCCGTCCACAACCAGCGCGACCGAACTTTCCGCGTCGCGCGCGCCGTTGATTCCCCGAATGTTGATTTGGGTATCGCCAGCCTCTGCTGTCCCGGTGACGATGGTCACGCCCGGGGTCAGTTGTGCAAAACCCTCTGCAGTGGTGACGCCGGTCTTGGCGAGCGTATCAGCCGTCAAGACGCTGACCGAGGCCGGCACTTCGACAAGCCGTTCGTTCTGCCGCCGCGCGGTGACGATGATGTCTGCGTCTTCGGTCGCTCCATCTTCTGCAACCTGCGCGAAAGCGGGATTTGCCATGCAAGCAATCAGTGCGATGGAACCAAGCAGTACGGATTTGGTGATGCGCATTCTGTATCTCCCAGAGTGTTTCGGCGTTGCGGCGTGATCATACTTACCTCAACAATACACTTGCTTCAACTATATTGTATACAAATAGTGATAGTCAACCTATCTCACTCCTAAAGGAGCTGACATGTCGCGCGCATCAGACAGGGCTTACGGCCATATCCGAAGCATGATTCTGTCGGGCGCGCTTCAACCCGGCGCGCAGATCGGCGAGGAGCAACTGGCTGAAAGTTGCGGTGTTTCACGAACACCGGTCCGTGATGCGTTGCGCCGGTTGCAGGCCGAACTGTTCGTAACCCGGAACGAGTCGCAACGATGTTTTGTCGCCGACTGGTCACTCAGTGATATTGAAGATTCCTTCGAGCTCCGCGGGATGCTTGAAGCCCATGCCGCAAAACGGGCAGCGACCCGGATCAATTGGGATCAACTTGAACGGCTCAAATCATGCAGCCAAGCCATTGAACGGGCTATTGAGGGCGTCATTCCCGATGTGCCGACATTTCTGGAAAACAACCGCACATTCCATGCGATCATCTTGGAGGCCGCCGCGTCTGACCGCCTGTCGAACATGCTTGGTCGTCTTGTTGAACAGCCGGTGGTGCTGCGTACGGCGCTTCAATATGACAGGCAAAATCTGGCGCGATCCAGCCACGAACATTCTGAACTTTTGGCTGCCTTTGCAAGGCGTGATGGCCCGTGGGCTCATGCTATCATGGCCGCGCATATCCGCCGCGCCTTTCACGCTTATGCCGATGCGCACGCCAGCCACCGCGAAGATGGGCAACAGGGTGTCGCAGCATGACACCTAATATCTTTGTATACAAATATTGCGCGTTGCGATCATGACACCTGATCGTGCAATCGAATTTGTTGAAGTCGGTCCGCGCGACGGGCTTCAGAATGAAAAGACGCTGATTTCGACGGCGGATAAAATTGCTTTGGTCGGCCATGCCATTGCCGCCGGGGCGCGGCGGATAGAGGTCACCAGCTTCGTCAACCCAGCTCGCGTGCCGCAAATGGCGGACGCCGAGGCTGTGTGCGCGGGTTTATCCGCACGCGACGATGTGACCTATATCGGCCTTGTGATGAACGGGCGCGGCGCGGACCGCGCAATTGCGACCGGGCGCATCAACCAACTTGGCGCGGTCTGTGTTGCAACAGACAGATTTGCAATGGCCAACCAAGGGCAAACCAGCGCGCTTTCGGTGGACGGCGCAAAACAGATTATCATCCAGGCCCGGCGCGCGGGGTTAACAGGTCAGGCGACGATTGCCGCTTCGTTTGGCTGCCCGTTTGAAGGCGAAGTCAGTGAAGACCGGATAGTGGCAATTGCTAAGTCGCTGGCACAGGCCGAGCCGTTGGAAATTGGACTTGCCGATACGATTGGGGTGGCAGACCCAGCCCATGTCATCCGGCTGGTCAGCCGCGTCCGTGATGCGATCGCGCCGATCCCGGTGCGCGTCCATTTTCACAATACACGCGGCACCGGGATCGCCAATGTCTGGGCGGCGGTGCAATCGGGCGCACGGGTGGTCGACGGGGCGCTTGGTGGCCTTGGCGGCTGCCCGTTCGCGCCGGGCGCTGCGGGCAATGTGGCCAGCGAAGATGTTGTCTATATGCTCGAACGCGCAGGCATAGATACGTCGATGAATTTGGACCGTTTGATCGAAGCATCGCAGTGGCTGGCGGGCGTCATGGGCAAGAAATTACCGGGCATGCTGGGCCAATCCGGGCCCTTCCCGAAAAGCAGCTTAGCATAAGGATGAAGCATAAATGACTTATCGTTTGGGCGTTGATGTCGGCGGCACATTTACCGACCTGTTGTTGTTCGAGGAACAGAGCGGCGCATTCTGGCGGCATAAAACGCCGTCGACGCCTGCTGATTCTTCGGTCGGAATTCTAACCGGGATGACCGCAATCTGCGCCGACGCCGGGATAAGCCCCACCGAGATTGAGCTTTTCCTGCACGGGACGACGGTTGCGACCAATGCTGTGCTTGAAGGCAAGGGCGCGCGCGTCGGGCTCATCACGACCGAGGGGTATCGTCACATCATGCAAATCGCGCGCAGCTTTGTCCCCGGCGGTCTTGCAGGCTGGATCATCTGGCCAAAACCGCAGCCGCTGGCCGCACTCGAAGACACGGTTGAGGTTAAAGGCCGGATGAACGCATCGGGACAAGAAGTCAGACCGATTGACGAAAGTGAAATCCGAACCGCGCTCAATTTTCTCAAAGTGCAAGGCGTCGAAGCAATCACCGTGTCACTGATGAACGCCTATATGAACGGCGCGCATGAAAAGCGGATCGGCGAAATCGCGCGTCAGATCATGCCGGATATTCCCGTGTCGCTCAGCCACGAAGTCCTACCCGAAATGCAGGAATATGAAAGGACGCTAACCACCGTCGCCAATGCCGCCGTCCGGCCGGTCGTCGGCAAATATGTTCGCAATCTGCGTGACAAATTGCATGCATCGGGCATGGCGGGGAAATTATCCCTCCTCCGATCAGACGGCGGCCTGATGTCGGCGGAAAAGGCGGAAGAACATCCGGTTAATATCCTGATGTCAGGCCCTGCTGGCGGCGTCACCGGGGCCTTATGGGCTGGCAAGAATGCCGGGTTCAAGAATATCCTGACTTTGGACGTCGGAGGGACGTCAACCGATGTTGCGTTGATTGAAAATCTTGAACCGCGGCGTGTCCGCACGACCGAGGTTGCCCATTTATCGGTTCGGGCCTCATCGCTTGATGTCAAGACGGTGGGCGCGGGTGGCGGGTCTATTGCCTATGTGCCCGATCTGACGAAAGCCCTAAGGGTTGGGCCGCAATCCGCCGGTGCCTCGCCCGGTCCTGCCGCATACGGTAAAGGCGGCGAAGAACCGACGGTAACGGACGCGAACGTTGTTCTGGGTTATTTACCTGAATCGCTGCTTGGTGGCACGTTCAAACTGGATCGGGATGCGTCCAAACGCGCTGTTCAGAAAATCGCCGATGCGATGAACATTGATCTGATGGCGGCGGCGCGCGGGATCATCGATATTGTGAATGAAAATATGTTCGGGGCGTTGCGGATGATTTCTGTCCAGCAAGGCTATGATCCGCGTGACTTTGCGCTGATGGGCTTTGGCGGCGCAGGGCCGCTTCATGTCAATGCTGTTGCCAGACTTATGGGCAGCTGGCCTGCCATATCGCCGGTTTCACCCGGCGTCCTGTGCGCATTGGGCGATGCAACAACGCGCATGCGAACCGAAACGGCCCGCTCCTATTCCCGATTGGCGCAAACGACCAACGTGGCAGAATTGATCGAAATTCTGCGCAGTATGACCGAACAGACCCGGGGTGAATTGATGTCGGACGGCATCGCCGATTCAGAAATCATTTCGGAATTTGAAATTGATGTCCGCTACGCCGGGCAGGCGTTCGAAGTGCCGTTGACGATCACGCTTGATGTGCTGACGCGCGATGGGATCAAAGGATTGCTGGACCGGTTTGATGCCGAACATCTGCGTCTGTTCACGTTCAATATGGATACGCCGCATGAGATTGTGAACCTGCGAGCGGTTGCGCTGGGGCAGGCACCAGATTTACCAGCCGTGGTTTTGCCGACAGGGAACGGCGACCCCATCGCGGCCAAGATGCGCGATCACAGCCTATGGATCGACGGCAAGGAACAAGCCGCGATCATCTATGACCGCACGAAATTACGACAGGGCGACAAAATTTTTGGGCCCGCCATCGTGATCGAGATGGACTCAACAACGCTCATCGAAACTGGCTGTATCGCAACCGTCGACCATGTCGGCAATATCCTGATCAATTTGGCCTGAGGAGCAAGACATGCCCGCCCAAATCATCCAAACAAACCCCACCCCATTTGCCACTGTGCGCATTGACCCGGTCACGCTCGACATCATTGAAAATGCACTACGCAACGCGCGCGTAGAAATGGACGCAACTTTGGTCCGCACCGCTATGTCGCCGGGCATCCGCGAACAGGGCGACGCATTCCCGCTGATTGCTGATCATAATGGCAAGATGATCGTCGGCCAGTTCGGCAGCTTCATCGGCGGCTTCCTCGATCAGTTTGACGGCACACTGGAAGACGGCGACATGATTTTCCTGTCTGATCCGTATAGCTGCGGCGGCGCGGTCAGCCATTCGAACGACTGGCTTGTGCTGTTGCCGGTGTTCAAGGATGGGCGCATCCTCGCCTATACCGCAATGTTTGGGCATCAATCCGATATCGGTGGCAAGGTCGTGGGGTCCATGCCGATCGATAGCCGGTCGATCTTTGAAGAAGGCGTGCGGATCCCGCCCGTCAAAATATGGAAACAGGGCGTCTACAACGCGGACCTGATCAAGCTGGTCATGCATCAAACGCGCAAGCCGGATTGGTGTCAGGCCGACCTCAATGCGTTGATCGCATCTTGCCGGGTGGCCGCGCGCCGCGTCGTCGAAATGGCAGACCGTTTCGGCGATGATGTTTATATTTCCGCCACGCAAGAGCTGCTTGCGCGCAACCACCGCGCAATGAAATCGCTGATCGCGATGGCCATCGGCGTCGAACCGGTGAGTTTTGAGGATTATATTTGCGACGATGGGCTGGGGTTTGGCCCTTATAAAATAAAATGCACAATGTGGCGTGAAGGCGACAAGGTGGTGCTCGATTTTGCCGGAACGGACCCGCAAAGTTCGGCGTCAATAAACTTTTTCCTCAACGAGAATATGTTCAAAATGTTCTTTGGAATCTACATGATCATGGTTTTTGATCCCCAGATTCTGTTCAATGACGGATTCTATGATCTGATCGACGTGCGTATCCCCGAAGGATCACTGCTCAAACCGAAATTTCCCGCAGCGCTTTCGGGCCGCACCCACGCACTGGGTCGGATTTTTGATATATTGGGCGGGCTGCTCGGCCAGAAAACTCCTGAATTCCTCAACGCCGCCGGGTTTTCATCCAGCCCGCATCTCTTCTATTCCGGAAATGACAAGAATGGCGAATGGTTCCAACTCTTCCAGATCGGCTTTGGCGGCATTCCCGGTCGGCCGATGGGCGACGGGCCAGATGGCCATTCGCTTTGGCCCGGTTTTACCAATGTGCCAAACGAATTTCTGGAACGCTATTTTCCGTTGGAAATCGAGCGGTATGAAGCGATTGTCGACAGCGGCGGTGCCGGTCTGCACCGCGGCGGCAACGGCATTCACATGACATACCGATTTCTGGAACCCGGCACCATTTCGATCCATGATGATCGCTGGTTTGTCCCGCCGTGGGGTGTCAACGGCGGCGAACCGGGCAAGCGCGCCCGAAAAATCATCGAGAAAGCGGACGGCACGCAACAGATTGTTGCCAACAAGATCGACAATATCCCCGTCGCGTCCGGTGACAAGCTGCACTATATCACATGGGGCGGTGGCGGCTGGGGCGACCCGCTTGATCGCGATCCGGAACTGGTTGGCAAAGAAATCACGCAAGGCCTGGTATCTCCAGCGGGTGCCTGGAGCTACGGCGTCGTCGCATCTGCAGCCGGAGACGTGGACCAAGAAGCAACCACTTCGCTGCGGGCAAC
>JANNWX010000032.1:0-3183 GCA_031409315.1 Sphingomonadales bacterium
CGACATCGTCCTGATTGCCCGCGACCACAAGCACGGGCACGTTGATTCTTGCCAGGGCCTGTGCGGTCCACGCCCGGCTGTCAGGCTGCCCGCCCCACGGCGCAAATGTGATCAGCGCCTTTATCGGTGCTGGTTGGGTTGTGGCATCACGTAGGCGATTTTGCGCTGCCTCAGGCAGATTGGACATCGGGCTTGCATCGAAATTATACGGGGCACCGGCCGTGGCAATCGCCCCATATCCGCCCATTGAATAGCCAATCAGGGCGATATTCTGCGTATCGACAAGACCCAGATAGGGGGTTTTTTGGCCGCGAACATCAGCCAGGATTTGTGCCAATATCTGTCGCTGGTCCAACGTCCGGTCGACCAGCACGTTACCAAAGGAAAGCAAGGCGGATTTTATGCCGTCGACGGGCATGTCCTGATGGTCGATCGACGCAACGACATAGCCGCGCGATGCGATATGTTCGGCAAGGTTGCTGAATTGGGTGCTCCATCCCCCATAGCCGTGAGACATCAATACCAGCGGATATTTCTGTTCTTTTGCTGGAATGGCGTCGGCGATTGCGCTGCCTTGATTGCCTACCGAAAGCGGAGGCTTTCCCGGAAACCGCATGATATGTTCATAACGAACCGGTTGGCCCTTGGCCGTGCCCTCAGCAGGATACCAAAAGCGGACAGCAAGGGTTCGGTCGGACGTGTCCAGATTGCCGGTCACCGCACTGGCACCCGAAATGCGGGTTCGATCCTTCAATATGATCTGTAACTCGGCGGTGCCCAGCTGAAGCGTGCCGGCCCGGCCCAATTCAGGCGCTTCACCCGTCTGGCCTTCATGCACCGTTGGCGTCGCAATATAGGCAGCGGCCCCGGCCCCGGCGAGAAGAGCCAGCGAGACGCCCATAAAAATTCGTTTCATTCTCATCTTACAAAAGCCTCAAAACTCAAATGCGTTGCTCCGCTTCGTCCATAATACTGTGTTCTTGGGGGGGCGCTGCGGACGCGCGCTGGGAATCTGGAGGAACATATATTTATTATAACATTCGTCAACTATGGTCGGTAGTTCGCCCCTTGCTCATAAGCCAATGCCCAATTTCGTACGAGGTTGCACAGCGTCGTGACAATTCAAATTCTATATGCTAACCCAATAATCCAATCGGGGCTTTTGCCGGAACGTTTTTAACTATGTCAACGCTCGGCACTGCCAAGCCCATCACGCGCCGGATCAACCCGACGGTTCGCAAGCATATGATTTTGGACAAAGCGGCCGTGCTGATCGCCGCCGAAGGCGTTTCTGCAGCGACGATGGAGCGTATCGGCCGCGAAGCTGGGGTCAGCAAGCCGCTGGTCTATGCATATTTCCAGAATGTCACCAATTTGTTGCAAGAACTGCTGCTGCGCGACCAGCAGCGACTGTGGGAATTACAGACCGCCGCCGTCAGCGAAGCGAAAAACTTTGAAGAGTTGATCCGTTTCACGACGCGAACCTATCTTAAACATACCGAACAAAACGGCATGCATATTCAACGGTTGATGAACGAGCCGTCGATTGCGGCCGTTTATCTGGAGCGGGAAAACGAAGGCCGAGAGCGGGTTGCCGAATTTCTTGCCAAGGAAATTGCCCATACATTCAACGTGCCGCGTGATATTGCCAAGCTGGCGACCGAAGTGTCGATGGGGATGACCGGTGTCGCGGGTGAATTGGTCAGCCGCGGCGTGGTTGGCCGTAAAAAGATTGAAGATATCGTGATCTGCCTGTTCACGGGTAGCACCGCTTCGTTGAGCGAAAAATACAACAAGGGCAAGCGGACACCACCGGCATAGTGGCGCTCAAATTGATGGTCGCCGCGCTGCTATTGCGCTTTTAGGCCGCCGTCCACGGGAATGGCGACGCCGGTAACGAACGACGAATCGGCGCTCGCCAAAAACGCGACCACCGACGCTATCTCGGATGGGTTGGCATAGCGCGCAAGCGGGATCATCGATGTGAAATGGCCCCTTAATGCGGCAACTTGCTCGGCATTCTTGCCGATCTCAAGGTCAAGCATCATGGCGGTTTCGGTCATCGCCGGGCAGATGGCGTTGACCCGAATGCCAAATTCAGCAAGTTCGACCGCGCCGACCTTGGTCATGCCAATCACCGCGTGTTTGCTGGCATTATATGCGAACAGCGAACGGCCGCCGCCAATCCCCGACACCGAAGACATATTGATAATTGAGCCGCCGCCAGCCTTCATAAGGTCGGTGCAAAACCTCATGCCCAGGAAGACGCCTCGGCCATTCACCCGCATGACCCGATCAAATTCGGCGATCGGATAGTCCCACATGGGGCAAGATGGGCCAGAAATGCCGGCGTTGTTGAACAAGATGTCGATGCGTCCGAAATGTTCGCGGGCCATGGTCATCGCTGCTTCCCATGCCTCCTCTTCGGCGACATCGCCTTCGCATGACAGGAATTTCTGACCGCCCTGCTCGACCTCAGCGCGCAATTCGTCCCACGGCGACCCTGCCATATCAAGCGCGATAATATCTGCGCCTTCGCCGGATAATTGTGCGGCGGTGACCATCCCGATTCCGCGCGCAGCACCGGTGATCAGTGCAACTTTCCCGTCAAGTCTGTTGGTGCGCGCCATATTTGAAACCCCTCATGCAGGGTAGAGAGCATAAGTATATTAGAATGATCGTCAATCTAGCGAGCTGGATAGTAACAAATATCCCTGATATACGTGCTTTATTGCTTCAACGCATTTGGAAAATATCAATTGCTAAATGACGATATACATAATAAAGATTGCTGGAAGGTTGATCGACTCGCACCTTTAGACGCGGGCGTAGACGTTTCAGGGAATGGAAAAGGACGAGGAAATGAAATCATTGAATAAAAGTTTGTGGTTGTCATCCGTTGCGGCGGCGATCTTGCCAATGGCGCCTGCCCAAGCGCAGGAAGCCAGCGCGGAGACTAGCGAAACTGCCCCGAACGACATTTTCGTAACGGCGCGCAAGGTGAAGGAAACGCTCCAAGATGCCCCGGTTTCGGTTTCCGTCATCACGGGTGAATTTCTCGAAAAGACGGGATTTGTGCAGGTTGCTGAAATTGCCAAGTTCATTCCTGGTATCAGCATCGCTCCGCTCAACACAGCGCGCGCAACGGGCACCAAAATACGCGGTATTTCAACGTTCAGTTTC
>JANNWX010000033.1:0-2220 GCA_031409315.1 Sphingomonadales bacterium
AGCGGCGCTCGGCACATCAAAACTGAAGTCTGACAGCGCAATCCAGATCGCGTCCACGATGATAATCGCCAATGTGACCAGCATCTTGAATGCGGTTTGCCGGTTGCCCGCGATAACTGCAATCACCTGCTGCACCATGAAGTCACCCGCGCCCCGAAGTTGGTTGGCCATGCTCAATTTGAACTGACAGTTGCCCCGGTGCGTAACAAACGAGCCGCTTTGCGATGACTATTGCGGCGCCTGAAACGACGAGCCCGCCAAAAACATCAATCACATTGTGCGATCCGTGAACCAGGATTGCCGGAACCATCAGCATGGTGAGAAAAGCCAGTGGCCAGCGCAGCCATACGATTGTCCACGCAAAGTATAACGTCGTGAACGTTAACACCGTATGATAGGAGGGAAACCCGACAATCCCCACCATGCTTTCCGCCCCGATCGAGGGTAAACCTTCGTGACTGATTCTAGCCAGCCATGCGCCCTGTTCCGGGCTGACGACCAATCCAAGGCGCGCAGCTACGTCCACTGGCAATGGCTGAAACGCGGCCGGAGTTGACGATGGGAAAAGCGCCCAGACTTCTGTCGTGATCGCCGCTCCAACCAAGATCGCCTAAGCCAAAGCGCCAATATCGTCATACCGCCTCGCCAATCCCAATGCCAGAATTGCTGCGGCAATCTGCCAAGCGCTGGACAGGTAAACCAGTCTCAAAATCTCGCAAGTTGCCGGAAAATCCGAAACGGCCACAACGAAAACTGACCTGTCAAATCCCAGATAATGGTCAACCCGCTCAAAGAATTGATCGCCGCCCTGCACCAAATACGGGAGATGCAAATAGGTCAAGACGCTGAAAACATGACCCGTAATCATAAGAAATGCAACCGCTGTCACCACCGCCGCAATACGCTCGGCGGGCCGAACCTTGCGGTAAAACTGACCAATCGCCATAAGTCCGCAAAAAGTGGCAAAAGAGCTCAAAAAGCTGGAATAAACGAGCGAAACGTCCTTCCAAATGGCCAAAAATGCACAAGCTGCAAGGGCAATTAACGTCAGGCGAAACATGTGCAATTCAGCTTGATTGTATACAATGTGGCTCCCCTGACAGAGAGGAATTAAACCACAGGTTTTAACAATTTATTGCCCGCATAGGTAGAACAGTTCAAACGTTCGTTTCACCGTTGATCATCATGCCGCCGATTAGAATCGCTTCGGCGACCCCGACACCGGCGTAAACCCGTTTGCCCGAAAGGAGATAGGCTATAAATCCAGCAGCTGCCGCGCCGATACGCAACTCGACCGGCGATGCGCCCAATGCCCCACCCGGATATAGGATCAGCTTGGCAATGACTGCTGCCACCAACGCGGTCGCCAAAGATCGCACAAAAACAAGGATTTCAGCGTCTTCCCCGATGCTTCCGGCAAAGTAGACGCCGAGGAACCGCCAGATATCGGTTGCTACGCATCCGGCGATCAAAATGAAGAGATACGGCCACCACCAAGCATCCATCGCTAGAAATGTCATGGCTTGACAGCCTTCCCGCCGCGACGTGCCAAAACCCACGCTACAGTTCCGCCAATCAATCCGGCTGCCAGAATATCGCCTTCCGGTATCCAAGCATGGAACACCGGCGTCAGGAGCAAACCGGCTGCCATGGCATAGTGTGCAGCGCGCTCGCGCGCCGAGCCCCAAAGCGAGCAAAGAAAGTAGAGCGGCGTCACAAACACCAACGCAGCGTCGAGAATGGGTGGAAACGTGTCGGCGACCTCAAAAACGAGGAAGACGATGATCAAGTTGGATGACATCAATGCGGATGCGATACCGGCAAAATAGGCGGTCCGGAAATCTCTTGGCACGCGCTGGAATGTTTCCATCGACATGACCCATGCGGTGACTGCAACAAAATGCGACAACAAATAAAGCGTCAGCGGCCGCGTTTTCTCGGCCCGCATTTCCGGAACCAGCGCCATCGTCATCGGCATGAGGCGCACCGCAGAGAGTGACACGGCGATAAATGCTGCCGCAAGTGACGTGCCAGAGGTGATCGCGCCGATCAGTACCACTTTCGACGGCAATGCCCAGATCGTCAGCACCATGAACTCGACCTGCCAGACGGTAAGCCCGGCATCGCGGGCGAGCCCGGAGAAGCCCGTGAATGCCCCCATCAGGATCAACGCCGGCAACGTGAACAGACGTAAAAGCCCCCTGCCATACCAGTAGGCGG